>JACMKY010000229.1 GCA_014379925.1 Cytophagales bacterium
CATTTCCGAAGCCCGCTGAATGACCTCCTGCGCCTTGATGGTATAGTTGTTGAAATTCATGGTCTTTGTCCGTTTAAACGCCTTTCGGTTTGGTTACGCAAGAAGGGAGCAAAGGATAAACCAAGCGCTGATTTTTATTGATTCCGGAAAAAATGGCGTATTCTCACGAATTTCATCCCGAAAATCTGACAAGTTGGCTGGTATTGGCCCGAAGCTTCTAACGATCGAATAGTTGCAGAAGATGAATTTTCTGGTACGAACCTTAGTCGCCTGATTATTCTTTCCGCCACACGCTGGCCACTACCATTCGTCCGACGAAGTCCCGGGAAGCTGTTCTTTGCAATCCGAACGCGGTAAACAACGGCGGATAGTCGGGAAGGGATTGGGCTTCGATCTTGCACACCAACCGAAAAAACCGGTACATCGTCCAGAGCAAATATTTTTGGAAAGGATAGGGTGGGTGAACAAAGTCGGTGAAAAGCCAGCTACCACCCGGCAGCAGGCAGGCGGCCAGACGCGGCATAACGGAAGCCTGCAACCGCTGGCGGGTGAACAGGTCCAGAAAGAACGGCGTGATCACGACGTCGAACCGCTCGGCAGCCCCGATAACCGTCTCGTTGCCCCAACGGAATTCGACCAGCGGGGCGTGCTTTAGATCTTGCACCTTTCGTTTGGCAAGGGACAGCATCCGCGAAGAGGCCTCTACGTAGACCACCCGGGAGAGAGGACGGTGCACGAGCATTTGATTTAGCAACCAACCGGCTCCGCCGCCGATGAGCAACACGCGGGAGTGGGCGGGGATTGTCGCCAGGAAATGGGCTTGTGCCGTTTTCAGCGAGTGGCCGAACACCAGCGCCGCCAGGAAATCGTACGCCCAGGCGAGGCGGTCGAATCCACCGTCGGGGGGGCCACTGAATTTTTTCCTGTTTGTCATCCCGACGGAGCGTTCTCCGAAAAGCCACGTTGAAGTATCCGCTAGCCCAAGCCCGTGAATTGCCGCAGGAAGCGCACGTCGTTTTCGGTAAACAGGCGCAGGTCCTTGATCTGGTACCTGAGCATGGTGATCCGCTCAATGCCCATCCCGAAGGCGAAACCCGTGTACTTTTGGGAGTCGATGCCGCAGTTTTCCAGCACGTTGGGATCCACCATGCCCGAACCGCCGATCTCAACCCAGCCCGTGCCCTTGCAGATGTTCTTGGCCCCGCCGCACAGCTGGCAAACGCCCGGCTCGTGCAAGCCGCAGGAAATGTCCATTTCAGCACTCGGTTCGGTGAAAGGAAAGTACGACGGGCGGAAGCGGATCCTGGTCTGCTTGCCGAACATCTCCCGGGTGAAGTGATAGAGCGTTTGTTTGAGGTCCGCGAAGCTCACGTTCTCGTCCACAAACAGGCCTTCTACTTGGTGGAACGTGCAATTAGCCCGGGCCGAAATGGCTTCGTTGCGGTACACCCGCCCGGGCATAATGCTGCGGATGGGCGGCTTTTGCGTCTCCATCAGCCGCACCTGCACCGAAGAGGTGTGCGTCCGCAGGGCAACGTCGGGGTTGCGCTCCACGAAGAACGTATCCTGCATTTCCCGCGCCGGGTGGTTTTCGGGAAAATTCAGCGCCGAAAAGTTGTGCCAGTCGTCTTCAATTTCCGGTCCTTCGGATACGTTGAAGCCGATGCGTTCGAAGATCTGGACGATGCGCGCCCGGACCAGCGTGAGGGGGTGGATGGTACCGAGTTGATTGGGCACCACCGGCAGGGTCAGGTCCGCGGGCGGGGCGGATTGTCCGTTGGTTCGGGCGTTTTCCAGGTGCTGCTGCACGGTCGCCAACCGGGACTGGGCAAAATTCTTGAGCGCGTTCAATTCCGCGCCCAAGGCCCGGCGTTCTTCCGGGGCCGCGTTCTTAAGCTGGTCAAACAAGTCCGCGATGACTCCCTTGCGTCCCACGTAGGCAACGCGGAACTTCTCCACTTGCTCGGGCGTCTCCAGGTTGTAGGCTTCCACTTCCTGGTAAATTTCCTTTACCTTGTCCTGCATACCCGTAAAGGTAAATATTTTCGGATTTCGGAGGACAGTGGTCCGGCATTCCGTGGTTCGGCATTCCGTGGTTCGGCATTCCGATTGCGGATTGGGTTTTCCAACCTGGTCCACGCAGATTACTTCCCAAAAGATCAACTTTATGTACGATTCCCATCAACACGTAGAAAAGCACTTTACCGCGGGGGCAACCATCCGCGACATCGTGATTGGCCTGTCGGATGGCCTGACGGTACCTTTTGCGCTGGCCGCCGGGTTGTCGGGCGCGATCGATTCCACGGACCTCATCGTCACGGCGGGGATGGCCGAAATCGCGGCGGGTTCCATCGCGATGGGATTGGGGGGTTACCTGTCGGCCAAAAGTGAGGTGGATCATTACGCCAACGAGCGGTTGCGCGAGCAGAAGGAGGTAGTTGCCGTGCCTCACCGGGAAGAAGAGGAGACGTACGAGATCTTTGCCCGGTACGGCGTTACGGAAGCCGAAAGCCGCCCCGTGCTGGAAGCCCTGAAGCGCAAGCCCGCCGCCTGGGTAGACTTCATGATGCGGTTTGAGTTGGGACTCGAGAAACCCGATCCGGGGCGGGCGATCCGCAGCGCCTTCGGCATTGGCGGCGCTTACGTGGCGGGTGGCCTCATTCCGCTCATTCCCTACATGCTGCTGGCCGACGTTGGGCGGGCATTGCAGTTTTCGGCGGGTTTTACGCTGGTGGCGCTGCTGGTATTTGGTTACGTGAAGGGCACTTTCACCGGCAAGCCGCCGGTCCGAAGCGGCCTGGAAACGATGCTGATCGGGGGAATCGCCGCCGCGGCCGCTTTCGGCATTGCGAAGCTGTTGGGATAAGCAACGCCCAAGTGATCCCCGCGGTTTGGTGAAACGGGCCTGAAGCAGTAAACGCCAACCTATTTTCCGCTCACGTACGACGGTATCCCGACTTTCTCGTAGAGCTTGGCCAGGCGGTGGGCGTGTTCGTCGTAGGCGGCTTCGAAAATCTCGGTTGCCCGCTGGGCGCCCACCAGCGCCCCGGCCGTCAGTACCTTGGGTGGCTGTCCGGCTTCGGTGAGTCGGCGGGCGGTTTCGGCTTTCAGGCAGTTGATGAGCATCGCCCCCCCGACCGTCGAGCCCGGCGACACCGGCGTCTCCAGACCGGGCACGTACACCATCGCATCGCCCACCGGAGCCCCGGTGTCGAGGACCAAATCGCAGAAGTGGGTTAGTTTCTGGCCGTCGCCGCGTTTGGCCAGGCTTTTTTCGGAATGTTCCTTGGTGATCAGTCCCACCACCCGGATGCCCTTTTGCCGGAACAATTCCGCCATTTCCACCGGCACCACGTTGGTTCCCGACGACGAAATGATCAGCGCCGTATCCCGGGAGGAAAGGTCGTAGTTGCGCAGGATGCGGTCGGCCAAACCGGATACGTTTTCCAGGAACATGGCTTGCCGCTGTCCATTGGCACCCACCACCAGGTTGTGGAAAGTAAGCGACAACTCCACGATGGGATTGAAGCCCGGGAAAGACCCGTAGCGCGGCCACATCTCCTCGACCATAATGCGGCTGTGGCCGGAGCCGAACACGTGCACCATCCGGCCCGACAAAATGCTGTCGGCAAACCACCCGGCGGCCGTTTGAAGAACCGACTCCTGCGCCGCCACCGTTTCGAGAATGGCCTGGCACTTTTGCAGATACGCCTGAATAACGGTCATGGGTGGATGTGAAAATCAGAAGGTTGAATACTGGTCGCTCACTGCATTCTGGAAATGGCGAAACTGGCCGCCCCGATGGCGCCGGCGATGTCACCGAAGCGGGCCTGAACGATGGGGATGGCTTGCCCGCCCGGTCGCCATTCGTAGAGTGTCATAAATTCGCTGAGGGGTTCGAACAACTGTTCATCGGCTTGGGTGATGCCCCCGCCCAACACCACCACTTCGGGCGAAAATACGTTGATCAACGAACTGATGCCGATGGCCAGCTTCCGGATCGAATCCAGCCATAGCCACGTGGCGAAAGGGACTTGGTGGCGATGGGCTTCCAGCAATTCGTACGTAGTCTGGTACTTGCCCAACGAACGCTTCCCGACCGTGGCGTTGCCAATGGCGTCTTCCAGACTGCCCGGAATGCCTACAATGTCCCGGTCGCCCTGGTTGTCGACGCAGACGTGACCCAGGTGACCAGCTTTCTGAAAAAGCCCCTGGTAGAGCTGCCCGTTTAGAATCAGGCCGCCGCCCACGCCGGTTCCGAGCATCAGCATCAGCACGTGGGTGTATCCCCGGGCGGCGCCGAGCCGGAATTCGGCCATCGTGGCGGCCTGGGCATCGTTCAGTACGTGAACGGGTTGGCCCAAAAATTCTGACCAGTCGAAGAGCTCTAGGCCCTGCAAGCGACCGGGCATGCGGGCGATGCACGTGTTGGTGTCGTTGGGCAGGCCAGGTGCCGAAAGACCAATGGCCGCTACTGGCGCGGAACTTTTGGTTTTCAGCGCGTCAACGGTCTCCCGGATGGCTTCCTTCCAAGGGGTCGATACCGCCACGGCGGATGGATCGGACGGTCCCGGCGACGGATCGCGGTTTCCGTGCGTGGGACGGTATTCCTGGGCAATGATTTCACCGGCACCGTTCAACAGCACCGCCTTGATCCAAGTGCCCCCCAAGTCGATCCCGATTGCGTTCATTTTTAAACGTTTACCATTTTACGTTAACGTTGACCTTCCGCGTGGCTCCAGCCGCCGTCTACCGAAAGCACCTGTCCGGTGGTAAATTTTGCGTAGTCCGACAGGAAGTAAACCGCGGCTCCGTCGAGGTCGGCGGGCTGGCCATTGCGTCCCCCGTCGAGCGGTTGCTTGGTTTTGATGAACTTCAGAATTTCTTCGTCGCGCGAGGCCCGTTGCGACATGGGGGTCTCGACCAAGGCGGGAGCCAGCACGTTGAGGCGGATGTTGTGCGGGGCGTAGTAGGCGGCGGTGGCCTTCGTGAAGCCGATGACGGCCGCTTTCGTGGCCGCGTACGCGTGGGTGGAGAAATAGGCGGGCGAAGGCGAATACCCCAGCACGGAGCCCATGTTGAGAATAGTTCCGCCCTGGCCCGAAGCCATAAACTGGCGGACGGCCGCCTGGTTGGAAAGAAAGAGCGAGGTCAGGTTCAGTTCAAAGGTCTTGTTCCAACCCTCGAGGGTAATTTCGTGCAGGGGTCCGTCGCCGAACTTGCGCCCGCTGCCGCCCGCCACGTGGTAGAGGCCATTGAACGCGCCGAACGCCCGGATGCACAGCGCGATGGCGTCAACGGCGGTTTTGGGCTGGGTAGCATCGCCGCTGAGGACTGCCGCCGATTCGCCCAGTTGAGTGACCGCGGCTTGACAGCTAGCCGAATCGCGTCCCACCACCACCACTTGGGCTCCGTGGTCGACGAAGGCTTGGGCGGCCGAAAGCCCCAGGCCGGTCGTGCCGCCAATGACGACAATTTTCTTATCGGTTAACCAATTCACGGGAGAAAGGGCCTACTGCTGCTTGGCGGGAGGATTGATCATGATGTGCGCCCGGTGCGTGCCCGGGTCCATGATCCAGGGCATCCCTGGTGCCTCCGGTTTGAGCGGCAGCCCGGTGCTCTCGGCCGTGGCGTAGGGAATGTAGACCACGTACCGGAAGTTGCCTTCTTTTACCTCGCCGGTCGTGCGGTTGTAGCTCTCTTCCGGGGCGGAATACACGTACAGCGTGGACGGTTGCTTCGGCATCGTCAGCTTGCGCGCTTTCACCTCGGCTTCGCGGGTGTCATCAATCTCCTTGGGCGATTTGCCGGACTTCTTCAATGCCCGCCCCCGTTCCATGAAAGGCGCCAAATCCCGGTGGTAACAAGAGGCACTGAATCCGTTCTGGCTGGGGTCATCCGCCAAACAAATCAGCTCGTTGCTTCCCTTCCGCAAAACGACCATTTCCTTGCTGCTGGTGTAGCCGAGAATGGTGGCGGCGTCCCGCTTGTCGGGGGGAGCCGCCAACACCGCCCCCTGGATCTGGGCTTCGGGTGAGGGGAAAACGGTTTGTGCCGAAGCAGTCAACACCACCAGGTTAAGGGCGGCTGCCACTGGGATTCTCATAACGGGTTTGGTTTGGATGACGAAATGGGACTCATCTCTCAACGACTAACCGACTGCCTTTCTTCCCTCGGAACAATCGCTGGATGGTGAGGGAAAGGTATTATA
>JACMKY010000230.1 GCA_014379925.1 Cytophagales bacterium
AGGTCAATGAGCATTTATCTAAAAAAAATCGACCCTTCCTGGTTGTTTAAACGGGTAGTTTATCATGTTTTTCACTACTTACCGACTTGTTAATTAGTGACTTACGGTTTATCAACTTACGACTTGCTGACTCATGCCTTACAACTGCCTGACCGGTGTTCTTCTGCTTGCTTTGGTGGCCGGCTTTGCCCACGCACAAACCGGTAAGATTCCGGAAGGCTTCACGCCCATCTTCAACGGAAAGGACCTGAAAGGCTGGCACACCAGCCGGACTTCCCACCAGGGAACCACCGGCAATTTCTACGCGGAAAACGGCGTGATTATTCTCAAGCAGCATCCCTACGGCCAGGGTGGCGTTCTGCTGACGGACCGGAAATACACCAATTTCGAACTTTATCTGGAAGCGAAGGTAGACTCGTTTTGCAACGGAGGGATATTCATTCGCTCCACCGAAAGCGGGGCGGCCTACCAGGTCGAATTGGCTCTGCCCGGTGCGACGGGCGACTTGCTGGGCGAACGCATGCCCGTGAGCAAAGAAGCCAAGGCCACCGACCTGGCCAAGGTGTGGAAGGCCGGCGGATGGAATTCATTCCGCATCCGGATGGAAGGGGAGGTGCCCCGCATCACGCTGTGGGTGAACGGCGTGCAAATGTGGGAGGTAACCCAGCCGACCAACGATTTCGTTGCCGGAGCGACCGAAGGCCTGATTGGCCTGCAAGCGCACTGGTCGGCGGTGTATTCTCCGGCGGCCCGAGCCTTCAGCATGGCCGGTTCCTGGAAGCCGGGTGCGGCGCATCGCTTTCGCCACGTCGCCATCAAGGAGTTGAAGTAAGTTGACGATCCACCCGGGAACGGGACCTTGGCCAAAGCTTCCGCTTATTCCACCCCGTGCCGCCCGGCCACCCCCGACTACGTCACGCCGCGGGCCGAACTGGCTGACCCGGAGGGGAACGGGTACGAGCCGAAGCCAGCCACGGTGAAGAGGCGGACCGCGCTTGGCAACTCGCTAACCTCAGCGGCTGGCTGGGTGCCCTCCCCGAGCGCCAAAAAGGAAATATTCACCCCGACTGGTTGCGTAGCCGCCCAAAAATTGCCACCTTCCGCTTCTGTTCATCAATTAGCCATTCCCCCATGAAACGTTGCTTGCTTTTCCTGCTTACCCTGGCCGGCGTAACCGGCTTCGCGCAGGGACCCGAAAAGAAGAACCCGAAACCGACAGGCCTCGGTAAAATCCTTACGCTCTCCAAAGCGGCCCTGCAAAACAAAGTCAAGGGTGGCTGGGCCGGGCAAACCATTGGCGTGACCTTCGGGGGACCGAACGAGTTTCGGTACGAAGGTACCATGATCCAGGACTATCAGCCCCTGGTCTGGTACGACGGCTACCTGAAGAAAACAATGGTCGAAAACCCCGGCCTCTACGACGACCTGTACATGGACCTGACCTTCGTGGATATCTTCGAGAAGGAAGGACTGGACGCCCCCGTGGGTTCGTTTGCCAAGGCCTACGCCAACGCGGGCTACGCGCTCTGGCACGCCAACCAGGTGGGCCGCTACAACATCCTTCACGGCATTGAAGCGCCGCAATCCGGCCACTGGCTCAACAACCCGCACGCCGACTGCATCGATTACCAGATTGAAGCCGACTTCGCCGGCCTGATGGCGCCCGGTATGCCCAACACGGCTTCCGACATCAGCGACAAAATCGGCCACATCATGAACTACGGCGACGGGTGGTACGGCGGGGTGTACATCGGCGCTATGTACGCATTGGCCTTCACCTCCAACGACGTGGGCTACGTGGTGAAGGAGGCCCTGAAGACCATCCCCAAGGAAAGCCAGTACTACCAGTGCATCAGCGACGTTATCCGCTGGCACGGCCAGTACCCCAACGACTGGAAGCGCACCTGGTTCGAGATCGAGAAGAAATGGTCGTCCGACGTCGGCTGTCCGGACGGCGTGTTCCGGTCGTTCAACATCGACGCGACGGTAAATTCCGCCTACGTGGTGCTCGGCCTGCTCTACGGCAACGGGGATTTCACCAAGACGATGGAGATCACCACCCGCTGCGGACAGGATGCCGACTGCAACCCGTCCTCATCGGGCGGCATTCTGGGAACCATGCTCGGGTACGATAAGATACCCGCTTACTGGAAACAGGGCCTGACCGAAGCCGAACCCATTGATTTCAAATATACCACGGTTTCACTCAACGACGTGTACGACATCGGCTTCCGGCACGCGTTGCAGGTGGTGGAGCGGAACGGCGGCAAGGTGAATGGCGACCAGGTAACCATCCGGCTGCAGGAACCCCAGCCCGTCCGGTTCGAGAAGAGCTTCGAAGGACACTACCCGGTGAGCAAGGTGGAAATCCGCCAACCCCTCCGGGACGAGCATTCTTTCGACTTCGAAGGCACTGGTTTCGTGGTGCGCGGCGAAACGGCCAAGGGTAATTCCCAATCCACCCACGTGTTCAAGGCCGAACTCTACGTGGACGGCAAGCGGCTGGAAACCGTGGAACTGCCCACCAGCTTCACCACCCGGCGCCACGAACTGTTCTGGAAGTACCAGTTACCCAAAGGGAAGCACACCGTGCGGATGAAATTGCTCAATCCCGATCCCCAGCACGAGTGCCGCCTGGACGAAGCGCTGATCTACTCCGACCAGCCCGCCGTGACCAGCAAGTAATTACGAAGGAAACCAGTCCGTCAACCATGAGAAAATTCTTGTATTCCGCTGTCCTGCTCATGACCGCTCTCCGCTGCCAAGCCCAGTTGCCCGCCGCTTTCACCAAGGAGACCGTGTACTTGTGGGAGAAAGGTTCGCGCAACGACCAGCCTACCAAGGAAAGCGACCGCCCCCTGATGGACGTATATTACCCCAAAAACGCCACTACCCCGCACGCCGCCATCCTGATCTGTCCGGGTGGTGGCTACGGCGCGCTGGCCAAGGACCACGAAGGCAAGCAACTGGCCGAATTCTTTGCCTCGCACGGCATTGCCAGCGCGGTGGTGCTCTACCGAGTCAGTCCGCACCGTTTTCCCGCCCCCTACGCCGACGCTTGCCGGGCCATGCGCCTGTTGCGCCAGAACGCCACGAAATACCACCTCGACCCGGCTCGCCTGGGCATGATGGGCTTCAGCGCGGGCGGCCACCTGGCTTCCACCGTCACCACCCAGCCCGACCTCTACCGGGACCCCGACGACAACCTGGCCGCTACCGTCTCGGCCCGGCCCGACCGCGCGGTGCTTTGCTACGCCGTGATTTCCATGGACGACGCCTCCGCGCACCAGGGTTCGGTAAAGAACCTGCTGGGGGAGAATCCGGACCCGGCCCAGGCCCGCCAGATGTCCAGCTACCGCCACGTGACGGCCAGCACGCCGCCCACCTTTCTTTGGCACACCGCCGACGACGCGGGCGTGCCGGTGCAGAACAGCCTGCTCTTTGCGCAAGCCTGCGCGGAGAAGAAGGTGCCCGTGGCCCTGCACATCTTCCCGAAGGGTCGCCACGGCGTGGGCATGGCCCCCGACGACCCGACGCTGCGCGTATGGCCGCAGTTGCTCCTCACCTGGCTAGGTGACTGGCCAACGGAGGCGAAGTAGTCGGTGGGGAGAAGAAAAGTGGGCGTTAGGCAATGACTTTGGTCCGAAACCTTACGCTACGGGGTGGAAGACACCCGGTACCTTTTTGGAGGGGAACA
>JACMKY010000231.1 GCA_014379925.1 Cytophagales bacterium
AAAAGACCTTACGAATGGATTGTTGGATGAAGCACGAACCGAACAAGCCCACTCGTATGATATTGATTCCAACGTTTACCTAGTTGCGTAGGCCCACCGAAAAAATTAGCTTGAACAGCCTAAATCGTGAACAAGTCCATCGTTCTTGCCGCTGTAATTGCGGTATTTTTTGGGTGTGAAGCCAAAAAAACAGCGCCCGGACCTAAATCGCTCGTAACCATTTGCGGGGTTAAAGATTCCGCAAAGGAACTCGCTTGGTTAAAAGAAATTATTGCCAAGGCCGAAGACGATCGCACCAACAAAACGTACTCGGGTAACTATTTGGGCTCGGTATATTTGGAGAAATTCAATGGGCAGGATGTGTTTTACACCGATATGGCCATGGGCAGTGGGGGACTTGCCTTTCGGTTGTTCACTTGTGATGGCCAGCCGGTTTCGTTCTCCAGCAACGAACAAATGTTATCTTTTGTCAAAGCTGTTCAAAAATCAAAATTGATCTACTCCAACCTATTCTGAAATCAGTTTTTGGTCGTATTCCAAAAGCCGATCAATTAATTTGATTCCGCTTGCTTCTCAATAGAACTGCGTGGGATACCCTTTGATCGGTGCTACCCGGCAGGAGCGTACTGGCGTTTCACGGCGGAAATTTTACGGCGCGGCTGCCGCTTTCCTTTGTTTGTACCCGTAGTCGATGGTTGACAGTCAATGGACAATCGACGGCCATCCATCGATCACTGAACTGATCACAGGGGTTTCACCGCGTAGCCGCGTTGGCGGAGCAGGGAAATCAGCCCTTGTTCACCCACCAGGTGGCCCGCCCCCACGGCAATGAACGTGGGCTTGGCCTGCATCAGGTCCGGAATTTTTTTCATCCAGGCGGCATTGCGGTCGTGGAGCAGGGTCTTCATCTCTTCGGGGCGGAAGTTGTCCGGATCGTAGACCATCCGTTGGAGGCAGACCAGGTCCTGCGCCTGGTAGCACTGGGCCATCTTCAGCATTTCCTCCCGGCTTTTCTCCTTCTCCTTGACCGATTCCACCAGCATGGCCGCCTGCCGCTCCAGCGAAAACTGATCGAACAGGGCGCGGATCTGGTCCTCCACGGTTTCCAGGCCGACCACCGTTTTTCCCTGGGCTTTGGCTTCCTGCTGAAAGTAACTGTCCATGGCCGGGCCGTTCTTGTAGGGAGTCGGGTTCAGCTTGTTCCATTCGAACTGAATGATGGCCGCTTGCAGGGCCATGGGTTTGAAGGAGTTCAGCATCTTCAAGTCCATGCCACTTACCTCTTTGAAGTAGTCGGCGGTCAGTTGGTATTCTTCCGGCTTGAGGAGTTGATCCAGCGTGGTGCCGCTCATCATGCTGGCCGGCAGCAGCTTCATCATCACGGTCGAGTCCATCACCACTTCCCCGGCAACGGCCCCGGAAAGCCCCAGTTTCTCGGCTACTTTGGGCAGCGTTTTCAGGTAGTCGCTGGTGAGCAGGTGAAAGGTGCCGAACAGGTAGGAGGGCTGGGAAAGGCCTTTTCCGCTCACTTCCCACAGCACGGCATTTTCGGTTTGGCCGCCGCGGGCGGGTTTGGCCGCGCGCGGTTGGGCAAAGGCTGGGGCTTGCCATCCGATCAGCAGGAGCAGGAAAGCCAACGGACGCGTACGGCGGGACTGGGAAATTTTCATAACGAACGGGTTGGGGTACGAGGGATTTGCCAAAGCAATTCTGACGGAGAATGAACGAACGTACCGGATTTTTTGCGACAATCGGCGTGAGGTTACGAAAATAAGGCTTATTTTTGATCCCCGTTTCCCAATTCCCCAACCATCAATTCTCCTGGTTAAACCGCACGGAGGCAACCCAAACGCAAGTTCGTCGTTATTGTAATCGGAGTGCCGCCCAGCCGAATGCCGCCCAATTGTAAACGCACACTTTACGCATGAAACGCTGTGAAATCGTGTACGCGTGATTTGCCTAACCGCCATGAAGAAGACTTTAATCCTGTTTTGCTCGTTGTTCAGCCTGCTGCTTGCCGCCCGTTTCCAGTTGTTCGGTCCTCACCAGACCCCGCCCACCCGCATCGCGTTCGGCTCCGGCAGCCGGCAGACGCCGGAACTGCCGCCGTGGCCCGCCATCGTGCGGAACCGGCCCAAACTCTGGGTGCGGCTCGGCGATGACCCCTCCGGCGATCCCGCCGACCCAGCCCGGATGCAATGGAAATACGCGCTCATCAAAACCCATCCCGACTACCAACAACTGCTGGCCACCTGTTCGGTGGTGGGCATTCGGGACACCTACGACTACGGAGTAAACGAGGCCCAGGAATATGCCCACGAGGTTGGAGGCCCGCCGCGCGCGCTTGACCCCCCGGGAAAATCGGTCAACCGTCCGCATCCTGCGCGCCAGGGGACGTACGCTGCGTATGGGTACGGCAAAAAGAACCGGCAGGTAAAGGTGATTCTGCTCGATGGCCGCTGTTTGGGCGATGAAAGGAAGGAAGGCGTCGGCACCGCCGACCCGGCGGGCGAAGCACAGTGGGCCTGGCTGGAAAAAGAACTGACCAACAGTCCGGCGGCCGTCCACCTGATTGGGTTCGGCATCCGGGCACTGCCCGGAGAATCTCCCTACCCGGAACGGGCCAACCCTCCCCGGGCGCGCCAACGTCTGCTGGACCTGATCGGTAAAATCCGGCCCAGGGGTGTGATCCTGCTGAACAGCGACCGGCACGCGGCCGAAATGTCGTGCGTAGCCCTGCCCGGCTATGCCTACCCGGTTTACGAAGTAACGACCAGCGGCCCGACTGTCGGCCAGGAAACCGGTGCCGGGCACAAGCGTCCCGCTGTCGGCGGGTGGGCGGGTCCGCTCAATTTCGGCCTGCTCACCATCGATTGGGAGGCCCGCCCCTTGGCGGTGGAACTGCAAGTGCGGGACCTTCATAACGCGGTGCTGCTTGGCCAGCGCGTCGTTTTTGAAGAAGCACCCCAGTCGACCACGGAAGAGTAGCGTCGCTTTCAACCCGAACCCCTGCTCGTTTTCCTGCTTGAACCACTCCCTTTTTCGCTTGCTCATCCCGCGGTCGGAAAATCGCTGCCAATCACCCGGCGGGACTACGCCCGTTCCGAATGGCGGTTCCAGACTTCCCTGGGCATCCACTTGGTGCGGAAAAAACGATCCGACGATCCGTTCGACCGCTGATCGGTTCGCCTTACCCGAAAAAAACGCAACTTTACCCGGTAGTTACCCAACCATCTTTATGACCCATACCCTCGAAAACGAGCAACTCCGCGCGCAAGTCAACCCGCGGGGAGCGGAACTGGTCAGTCTGCAAGCCAGGCAAACCGGCCTCGAATACCTTTGGCAAGCCGACCCGGCGGTGTGGGGTCGCCACGCCCCGGTGCTGTTTCCCATCGTGGGCAAACTCCGCAACAACCAGTACGCGTGGAACGGGGAGTCGTTCAGCCTGCCGCAGCACGGCTTTGCCCGCGACGGTGACTTTGAGGTGCTGGACCAAACCCCGGACCGGCTGGTCCTGCGCCTGCAAGCCGATGCCGCATCCCGGCGGGTATATCCGTTCGAGTTCGAGTTGCGCATCACGCACGCCCTGTACGGCAACCGGTTGGACGTGGGTTACGAAGTGATCAACCCCGGCGACGGTGATCTGTATTTTTCCATCGGGGCGCATCCCGGATTCATTTGTCCACTCGGGGAAGACGAAGTTTTTGAGGACTACTTCCTGGAGTTTGACCAACCCGAAACGCTGGACCGGCACCTGATCGAGGGCGGCTTGTTCAATGGAAAGACGGAGCCGCTGCTGCGGGATTCCCGAATAATTCCGCTTCAACGTTCGCTCTTCGAGCAGGATGCCATTGTGGTGAAAGGATTTCGCTCTTCTTCCCTGACCTTGAAAAGCCGCAAAAGCACCCCTTCGGTAAAGGTGGCGTTGGCGGGCTTCCCTTACCTGGGCATCTGGACCAAGGAGGCCCCGGCCCGGTTCGTTTGCATCGAACCCTGGTACGGCCTGGCCGACCGCACCGACGCCTCCGGCCAACTGTCCGACAAGGAAGGCATCCGAATGGTACCGACGGGAGGCCGTTTCCATTGTCAGCATACGGTGGAGGTGACTCCCTAGCCTCCCGAGGGAGAATCCGGGGAAGTGGAGCAAAATCTGCCCGGGAAGCCGGGTTCCGGGTCTTCGGCGGCTTCGTGAGGGATTCAGTTACCCCGCGGGAATAAATGTTTCAAGCGTACAATTATCCGACCGCATCCCCGGTTTGGCAACATCCTTGCTTAGTGCTTTCCGAACGATTCTTTTCCCGAACGCTATGCGAATAAAATCCGCTTTTCTGCTCTGTACGGTGCTGGCCACGTTGGGGGCCTGCGGGGTTGCCCGCCAGTTGAACGAACTGAAAAACTTTGCCCGGTGCGATTTCCGGCTCAAGACGATGGAAAATACCACGCTGGGCGGCGTGGACGTGCAGCAGGTCCGCAGCGTTTCGGACTTGAACCTGCTGCAGGCCGGCAAGATCGCGGCCGCCTACGCGGGCGGCTCGCTGCCCCTGGACTTTATTCTGAACGTGGACGTGAAGAACCCCAACGCCAGCCCGGCCGCCATGAACCGCATGGAGTGGATTCTGCTCATCGACGACGTGGAAATAACCAACGGAAACCTGACCGACCGCATCGAGATCGCGCCCAACAGCGGCATCACCACGCTGCCCATCCGCATCCGCGCGGATTTGCGGAAGGCCCTGACGGGTAAGTCCTCCGAATCGACCATTAACTTCGGGTTGAACCTGGTGGGATCGGGCAACCGGCCCAGCCGCCTGACGCTGAAAGTCAAGCCTTCGATTATGGTGGGCAACACCGCCATCAACTACCCGGGCTACCTGTCGGTCGGCAACGAGTTCGGCGGCGCGAAATAAGGGGGAGATGGGCGTAGGAACGGGCGAAATTGCTATATTGGCCCCCGTTGGCGTTTAGGAGCGGATGGGTTTGTGAGTCGATGCGTAAAAAATGTTGAACTCCCAAACCCATCCACTCCTAAACCCATCGACTCCTAAACACTCATCTCCTATGGTCACGAAAACTATTTTCCCTTCCCTTGTCCTGTCGGTGGCGCTGCTTTTGGGCGGCGTGGCGTACGGTCAGAAGGCCGGGCAGCCAAAAAACAAGCGGTCGCCCGCCGGGAAACCGGCCACGCCGGCCCAAGCCCAGGCCGAGCAACGCATGGGCGACGCAGTCACTTCTTTCCTGACTCTGCTGAAGGATGAGCAACGCGCCCAGGCCACGTTTCCCTTCGAGAGCGAAGAGCGCTACGACTGGCATTTCGTGCCGCGCGAACGCAAAGGCCTGCCGCTGAAAAAGATGAACGAAGACCAGCGCAAGGCCGCCATGGCCATGATCCGGACGGGCCTCAGCGAGCAGGGATACGCCAAAGCCACGGCCATTATGGACCTGGAAAACGTGCTACGCGAACTGGAAAGCCGCCCGCCCGACGATACGCGCCGCGACCCCGTCAACTATTCGTTCAGCGTGTTCGGCACGCCTTCCGACGACCAACCCTGGGGCTGGCGCGTGGAGGGACACCACTTGTCCATGCACTTCTCTTCCGTTACCCAGGACCTGGTGGTGGGTACGCCCGGCTTCATGGGCACCAACCCGGCCATCGTGCCGAGTGGTCCCCAAAAAGGAAAACAAGTGCTCAAGCAGGAAACCGACGTAGGGTACGCGCTGTTGCAATCCTTCACGCCCGAGCAACGCAAAAAGGCGATCTTCGCCGAAGCCTCCCCCTACGAGATTTTCACCGCCAACAGCCGGAAAGCGAAGATGGATACCACCGTGGGCATCGCGTTCGCGGAAATGAGCGCGGATCAGCAGAAAACGTTCCGGCAATTGCTGGACGTCTACATCCGGAATTACCACAAGACCCTGGCCAACTACCAGATGGGGCAACTGGAAAAAGCGGGCCTGGACAAGCTCCATTTCGCCTGGGCGGGGAGCACCGACCGGACTACCGGGCACTACTACCGCATCCACGGTCCCACGCTGCTGATCGAGTTTGACAACACGCAGAACGATGCCAACCACGTGCACACCGCCGTGCGCGACCTGACCAACGACTTCGCGGAAGACTTGCTGCGGGAACACTACCGGAAGCATCCCCACCAGAAGTAAGCCGTCCGGGGGTGGTCAGGTAGATTTTTGGCCGCTGGTCCGGCAACCGCGTCCGGTCCGTGCGTAGCGGCCGGTTGCGCTACGCATCCACCGAATCGTACACCACCACCCGCGACCACAGGCCGGCGCACGTTTCTACGAACTTCAGGTGAACGGGGTGCGTCTGGTAAACTTCCTGATCTTTCAGATCATTGAAAATTAGCAGCAGGGATAAAGTGTAGGAGGTATCGATTACGTCGCGGTTGGTGTTGGCGGGCACGCCGACGTGCACCGTTTGGATCGTTTCGATCTGACCGAGGCTCCGGATGCCTTCCAGTAAGCGGGCTTTTTCTTCTTGGTTACCGGCGTTTTTCAGCCAGAAGTAGACGTGGTGGACAAACATGGGCGGATGGATTGATGACGGATGAGTGGATTGGTCGGACAAAATTAGTTTAAATAAAACAAAAGCCTTCCGGTCGATACGCAACCGTTAGGTCAGCACAACGGTACGCGCCGCCACCAAGGCGTATTTCAATC
>JACMKY010000232.1 GCA_014379925.1 Cytophagales bacterium
CCGCCCCCCCACCCACATATACCCGTCCCGTATTTTAGGTGTCCATCGCCCAGTGGGCGCAGTCGATGTGGTGGGAGCCCCAGCCGGTGATCATCCCCGCGCCGAACTGCTCGCAGCGCAGCCAGCCCGGGCGTCCGTAGTCGTTTTGGGGATGAACCCGTTTTTCGGTGTACGGCACGAACGGCGTGGACCCCAGCCACATCTCGTAGTTCAGGTTCTTGGGAACCGGCATTTCCGGCTCTTCCTCGCCGGACGGATCACCGGGCAGGCCCACCGACACGGTTTGCAGTTGCCCGATGCGGCCGTTGCGCACCAGTTCGGCCGCGTAGCGGAACTGCGGGGAGGAACGCTGCTGGCTGCCGATCTGAAAAATGCGCCCGTGTTTGCGGACAGTATCGCTCAGCATCCGTCCCTCGCTGATGGTCAGGGAGGTGGGCTTTTGCAGGTAAATGTCCTTGCCGGCGATGGCCGCATCAATGGCCACCAGCGCGTGCCAGTGGTCGGGCGTACTGATGACGACGGCGTCGATGTCTTTGTTGGCCAGCAACTCCCGGTAGTCACCGTAGGTCCGCACGCCTTTAAACTGTTTGGCGCCCTTTTCGGTGTAGTACTTCTCTACCAATTGCCTGGCATCCTGCACGCGCTTGCTGTCCAGGTCACAGACGGCCACAATCCGGGCCGAATCGTGTTTCCACACGCCCGGCATGTCGTGGTCCCGGGAGATGCGGCCGTTGCCGATGCAACCCACGTTGATCCGCTTGCTGGGCGCGTGGGGACCGAACACGGAGGCGGGTACGATGGTGGGCACGAAGATGGCGCTGCCCGCCGCCAACGCCGCAGTCTTCAAAAATTCGCGGCGGGTGGGTTGGGGGGTCTGATCGGTCTTTTTCACGTTGAAGGATGATGAGGTGGGAAGGAGATTACGAATTGCTGGTTGTTGTAGAGAAAACCCAAGCTTTCATTCCTGCGGAAGACCGCCTTTCGTTCATTGGGGTGCTCGGTAAGGAATCCATAGTCTTGGCTAAAAGTAAGATGAAAGATCTTTGTATGCAATTGGTGGCGTAAGAAATTCATCCGTTTGTTTTTTCACCGGGACCAAGGCCGACAATCCAGCAAAAAAGAGAGGTGCCGATCGACGACCATACTGGCTACTTAATACGGGTACTACGCGCGAACCCCAAAAAAGCCCAGATCTTTCTCCGCCGCAAGTAGTCTAAGTCGGCTTCTTGGTGGAAAGCTTCCCGTTCGAAACGGATGTTGCGGTAAGCGGTGTAGTGGTCGCGGTAGCGAATCCGCTTCAGGGCGTACTCGAGCAGGTACCAGGCGTAAAAAGGCAGAATCAACAGTTCGAGTTGCTGCCGGTGGTGGATCAACTCGTGGTTGAGCAGCACCGGGTTCCGGCGGTCGGCCGGGTGTTTGATCAGGATGAACGGATACAAAGCCATCCCCCGTACGTTCAGAAAAGGCACGATGATGATCACGAGGTGGGGTTGAAAATTTGAAGATCAGAAGATGGGTGAAAAGCTACTCACTTTATTGCGCATTCACGCGACCACTTACTCCACCTCCCATTCCACCACCCAGGCTCCCCGCGCGTGGGCATCGTGGCAGGGAATGCCCAGGCGGGCGGCTTCTTTGCTCAGGCGAGCGTTCAGGTAGGACGGGTTGGAGGCATCGAGCACCAGTTGCTTCGGCCGCAGTCCTGCGGTCAGTTCCGCCAGGTTCCGCACCGCGCCGTTCTGCACCACCAGGTAATCGAGGACGCGGGCGGGCAGGCGGATTTGCCGACGGTTCAGCGGCCGGCGGACGAAAAGAACGCTTTTTCCGTTCCAAACTAGCAGGGAGAAGCCGGGATAGTCGCTCAGCGCCAGGTGCTTGCCCGGATTGCCCCACCTCACCCGCTCGGTTTCGGATACGCCCCGTCGCCACCAGTAATTCGCCAGGTAAAAATCGAACCCCCGCTCGTCAACCAGGAAGGCCGAATCGGCCAGCAACGTGCCCCGGTTGCCCTCAATGAGGCTGACCACCGGGTGTTGGCGGATGCTGTGAACCACCAACGCCCGCCGTCGGGGCTGCACCAGCAGCTTCGAGCCGTGGCTGCCGGCCAGCGCCAGCACCAGACCCAGGCCCACCCAAAGGAATCCAAACCGTCGAAGGGCAAACAGGCCGACCATGGCCAGCAGGAGGGCGTACAGCAACCCGGTTTCGAGCGGGGTGATGCTAATGCCACCGACCACGGCGTGGGGCAGCCGCTCGGTGAGAAAAACCGAAGCGTTGAGCAGCCAGATTGCCCACTTCAGCAGAAAACCCAGACCGGCCGCCAGCGGCGGGATGAAAGCCAACAAGATGATCGCCAACCCCAGGGGCAGTACCGCGGTGGAGAGGAGCAGCACGGCCGGATTGGCCAGCAGGAAGTAAGCGGGAAACTGGTGGAAGTAATACAGCACCAGCGGGAAAGTAACCAGTTGCGCGGCCACCGCCACGCAGGTCGCGCTCCATAGCCAGTCCAGCCCCAGGTGGCCCAGGCTGCGGATGAAACGTCCGTAGTCCGAACGGTTCTTCAGTTTCCGCCAAAACCGTCCCTGCCGGTACGCCGCGTGCGGATCCGGAACCTCCAGCAGGCGGTAGAAGCCGGGAACCAGCAAGACAATGCCCGCCACGGCCAGGTAAGAAAGCTGGAAGCCCACCGACAGCAGGTAGTAGGGGTCGTAGCAGAGCAGGCCAAACGCCGACATTGCCAGGGTGTTGTAGACGTTGCTCCGGCGTTGGACGGCCCCGCCCACCACCACGAACGAAAACATGGCCGTGGCCCGCAACACCGTGGGCGAAAGGGCGGTCACGAAAGCGTAGAACCACAACAGCCCCAGCATCAATCCCGCAAACAACACGGGCCCGTGGCGAAGCCGCCGCACCCACCCCAGTACCCCACTGAAAAGCAGGAAGAAAATGCCCACGTGCATCCCCGAAACCGACAACACGTGCACGGCACCCGAAGCCGCGTACGCCCTCATGAGTTGGTCGTCCAAGTCATCCCGCACCCCCAGCACGAGGGCATTGGCGATGGCGTACTCCCTTTTCGACCCGATCGCGCCGGTCAGCGCCGACTGCGCGTACTGGCCCACCCGCGTGGCGTAGGCGGTAATTAAATGGGGAACCTGGTGGTCGGTGATCAGGTAATCCGTGGGGCGCAGGAAATGCCGGTGGTACACGTGCTGGTGTTGCAAATACTGCCGGTAGTCGAACTCGCCGGGATTGGCCGGAGCGGCCACCCGGACCGGTTGGCCCCTCACCAGCAACACATCCCCGTAACGGGGCTTTTCGCCGTTTTTGTCCAGCAACAGCAACAACCGGCTCCGCGAAGGTTTCCACCGGCCCGCCTGCTCAATGGCTTCCAGGGTTGCTTCGGCCCGGTAGCTTTTCGCCCGCTCCTGCACCGCCGAAGCGATCACGGCCCGGTAGTACCGGACCGGCTCCTTTTCGTGCAGCAGGTGTCCCGGATCGAGGTCGTCGGTGCGTTGGCGGGTGATGAGCACGCCGGCGACAAACAGCGCGGCCAGCCCGACCAGGCCGGTCCCGGCGCTCCACCGTCCCCGGTAGGCCCGGGGAAGCCGCCAGGCCAGCAGACCGTACGCGACGGCCAGGCCCGCGAAGATCCCGGGCAGGTAGGTCGGCGCGGGCCGGACGTGAACCTGAAACAGGATGCCGGCGCTCAGCACGACTACGTACCTGACAAACGGAAAAGGCGTCCAGTGAAGCACGGCGGGGGAAGCGGGTGGGCTTCAAAATAAAAAGAAACGGAAGCCCGTACAACCCCTTCGGGTGCGCCGGTTGGCAAAGCGGAAATAAGAAAGTAACTAAGGGGTAGCAGTTTACGAAAAAAGACGCGCCGCTTCCGTTTCCGGAGGGTTCTTCCGGAATCCGCCCGGAAATACCCGGAAATGGTGGGCTTACTTTTCGGATTTTAAAAATGATGCTCCTTCCGCGCTGGCCTCGGTTGGCATCCGCTGCATCTTGTAATGCGGAATGGCGCACTCCTCGAACCGATCGCCCACGGGCCGGAAGCCAAACTTTGCGTAAAGCGGCATGGCCGTTAGCTGGGCGTGCATGTATACCAGCTTGCCTCGGGTGCCTTCCACGGCACCAATGTCGTCGAGCACGGCTTGCACCAGGGCGGAGCCTACCCCTTGGCCGCGAAAATCTTTGCGCACGGCGAAACGCTCCAGTTTGATGCCGTAGTCGGTGAAGCGCCAGCGGGCCGTGCCGCAGGGCTGCCCGTCGCGGAGGGCCAGGAAATGACGCGAAACGTCTTCGTGGGCATCGTATTCCTCTTCGGCGGGCACGTTCTGTTCCCGCACAAACACCTCTTCCCGGATGCGAAAGGCTTCCCGTAAGTGATCGGGTTGCGTGATCAGCCGCGTCTCCACCATAAAAATCATAAATTAGCCAAATTATTCTTTTGATTGTATTTTATGACAATACAAAAATGTACGTTCAGGTTTGCGTTTGACCCAAATCATCCTTACCTTTCCGCCTAATCCATTCGTCCATTATGTTAAAAATGACCGTTAACCGAAAAATCGGCAGGAGCAACTATCATTTTCAATTCGAGGGGAAAAACCTGTACGAAGTGGTACGGGAATCCGAAAAGCTCAGTTTTCCCGACATCCCCAAGTGCGGTTTGTGCGGCAAGGAGAACATCGTGTTGGGAACGCGCCACGCGCAGAATAAGTATAAGTATACCTTCATTCGCTGCCAGGATTGCAAGGCGCAGTTGATTTTCGGACAAACCAAAGAAGATTCCGATGTTTTCTACCTGCGTCGCAAAGAGGACAAGAATTTCGACTGGCACATCTACGAATCCGAGGAAGCAGACATCAGAAGGAGCCAGCAGGGGTAATTTCTGCCCCGTTTCGTCGCCTATCTATTGGGCAGGTAAGGTAGGGGAGATGGCGCAAACGGGCAAGCGTTATCGCTCAACCCCTGCTCAGGTTGAAGTAAAAAACCTGAGCCGCCGGAGTAAAGTATTCTATTTCGGCTCGGTTAACCCGCTGTTCGGCAATGAACAGCTTTGGTATTTTAATTAGCTATATCTGATACGTCCTGTTATGCTAAGAAATTAATCAAAGAAAAAGCTTCAGTTACACGCGTAGCTGAAGCTTTCAAATGTACCGCATTGGCTCATCAGGCCGGTTGTTTCTGACTATACTACGGTACATAA
>JACMKY010000233.1 GCA_014379925.1 Cytophagales bacterium
AAAACAAGATAAAAAGAAAGTTTTCATCCAGACCCAGAAAATCATTTTGTGCAATGATGGAAGGTGATCGTGCTGTAATTCAGGTTACGGAATCTTTTCTTTATTCATCACTAGAGAAGGGTTTAGTTCGTACGCGCCTTTAACTGAACGTTTTTAACGATTAATTTTTTATTGCGATACAAAGACAAATTAATGTTATCTCCGACTTTAAAAGTCTGTATAAGCGCCACAAATTCGCTGGCAGTATTTATCGTAGCGTCATTAATCCTCACTATAATATCATTCTTTAGAATACCCCCGGCCTGGGCGGACGAATTCGCAACAACTTCCTCCACCAGAACCCCTCCTTCTTCTTGCACGCCACTTTGTTTTTTGGCGGCTACTGCCATCGAATCTGAGCGGACGACGGCTCCCAGGGCAGGCTTTGATGCTGGTTGCGCCTGAACAGATGAAGCAGCTAAGAAAAGAAAAAGAAATATTAAAATCCAATGTGTTTTCATATTGGGTTTGCATTTTACAGTACAGCATTAATTTACAAGAAGTTAAGCTTCCCATTACCCTTGAAAGCCTTATTCATGTTTCAAAGTACTGGCCGGGTTGAGTCTTGCCGTCCGGAAAGCGTGCAATCCGGTGGTAACGAAAGTAAGCAGCAGGGTGAATATCAGCACCAGGCTAAATAAAAGATAATTCATCTCGGTGCGGTAAGCAAAGTTTTCCAGCCATTTGCCGATGATGTACCAAGCTCCCACAAAAGCCGGTAGCGCCGCAATGGCTACCAGTAACAGAAAATCTTTGGTCATCAACAAAACCAAATTCCCGATACTGGCTCCGAACACCTTGCGGATACCTACTTCCTTCGTGCGCTGCCTGGACAGATAAGAGGCTAATCCAAAAAGGCCTAGAAAAGAAATAAACAGGGTTAGCAACGAAAAAGACAGAAAAATTCTCCCCCGTAGCTGGTCTGCCTTATAGCCGTCCTGCAGCGTTTCGTCCAGGAAACGGTAGTCCAGGGGCGCATTGGGCATTGTTTGTTGCCAGCTTTTTTCCAGGTGCTTTGCTGCTACCCGGAAGTCTTTTCCCACTTTAATCACCACGTGAGGGGATGAAACGGCAAGAAAAAATACCTGAGGTTCAATGGGGCTGTGAAGGGTACTCTGGTGAAAATCCCCCACTACCCCGATTATTTCCAGGAACGTTGGATTGTCCTTGTCCCCGAACCGGATTCTTTCTCCTACCGTCCCTTTCAAGCCGAATTTGCGGATGAAGGTCTCGTTCACGATGGTCGCTTTGGAGGAGTCGCTGGGAAAATCGCTGGAAAAATTTCTACCCCGTAGCATCGGTATACCCATGGTCGAAAAAAAATCATAATCTATTCTACCTTGGCGTACGATCTGGGGCTCCCTCCCGGCTGATCCATCGGCACTTATCGGTCCTCTGCCCATATTATGAGCTCCGGGTATGAAATTGCCGGTAGCCACCGAAGTGACGGAAGGGCTTTGTCGTAACCGGTCTCTTAACGCCGGCCACCGCTGCAATTCATTTTGCCCCGACAGCGTAAGCCGAAGGATATGCTCTTTGTCAAACCCCAAATCTTTCAACCGCAGGTATTGCAATTGGTCGTGGATCATACCCGTACTACTGAGCACAAAAATTACTGCCGCAAACTGGACTGCCACCAGGAGACTTCGCAAAGGCGCCCCTTTTACCAACCTGCCTTTCATTACCGATATTGGCTCAAACGAGGAGAGAAAAAAAGCCGGGTAACTTCCCCCGAGCAAACCGATGGCTAGCACAATGAATAGCATGCTTAACAAAAGCAGCGGCTGGCCCAATTGCCGGGGCTGTAATTGCAACCCCAACAAATTATTCAGGTGATTGACCAACGACGCTATCAATACCACTCCTAAAAGGAGCGCCAGAAGTACGTAAGACAGAGATTCAGTGAGGAACTGGATGACTATTTGCTTGCGGTGAGAACCCAGCACTTTGCGGATGCCTATTTCCAACGCTCTTCGGCTTGCCTGCGCAGTGACCAGGTTAACGTAGCTTATTACCGCAATGAGCATCAACAAAAGACCTATCGCACTGAAAATATAAATATATTTAAAGCCGCCAGTCTCTCGCGTGTGTATATCAGTCAGCGGTACCAGCGCGTGCCGTGCGTGGGTCATTACCGGTTCCCGCGCGGCATCCAGGTATCGGTTGTATATCTCGGTAAGCTTAGGCGCAAAGCCTTCGGGATTGGTCGTTGCGGGAAGAAGCAAATAAGTGAATGCGTTGAAGGTGCCAAAGTAATAGCTATTCAATCCCGGATCCGTTTGAGAAGAAATCATTGCCTGCACGGGCAGGTGGGCATTTTTGGGCAAGTCCCGGTACACACCCGTCACCAGGAGCGAATACTGCTCTCCCCAATCGGGTAAATTATGCACCAGCTTGCTGGTCAATATTTGGCCAACCGGACTTGTTTTCCCAAATATCCGGCGGGCCAAACGCTGAGAAAGCACAATTTTATTAGGGCCATCCAGTGCCTGCTTCGGGCTCCCCGCCACCAAGTCAAAGGAGAAAATGTCAAATACGCTGGGATCGACGGTAAACACCTCTTTTTCTCCAAATAATTGTCCCTCGTGCTCAAATTTTATTTCCTCTTCTTTAAAAAACCTGAAGAACCGCACGTAGTTTTCTACTTGTGGGTAATCTTGCTTAATGAGTGCCCCTAAGTTAGCGGGCGTTGTGTGCCAGCCCACTTCCAGCACCTTTTGTTTAATATTGACGGATGTGGTTTCTACGCGGTAGATGCGTTTGGCTTTTGCGTGAAAACGGTCATAGTTGAGTTCAAAATCAAGGTACAATACAATTAGCAGCGCAGAAGCAATCCCTACGGTAAGGCAAGACAAGTTAAGTAGGGCATAAAGAGGCTGACGGAATGTATTCCGCAGCGTAATGATGAGAAAGTTTCTAAGCATGGCCTAACCCAGCGGGTAAAGGGTGTTGACGCGGAATTGCTGTGGCAAAGAAATCTTTAAAATATTTATTTTCCATCTACTTCCGGGAAGTTTCTGTTTCACTCGACCCGTGCGTTGCCAACTACCGGAAAATGGGTTAGCGGCGGTCCCGCCATCGGGAGCGTGGAGCGGGCTTTTCGGTGGTCGGACCCGTTACCCCGCGACCGGGCTGCGTCAGGAAATTGGCCAGCGCGGCGGCCAGGAGGGCCTCCTCCGGGTCAGCGGCGGGCACGTCGGAAGGATTGAAGTACTTTTGGACAAAGTTGGTATCGAACTGGCCCGCCCGGAAAGCCGGGTGCTGCATCACGAACCGACCGAAGCCCAGCGTGGTTTCGACGCCCGTCACCCGGTATTCGTCCAGGGCGCGCCGCATCCGTTCGATGGCCTCCGGGCGGTCCTTACCGAAGGTAATCAGTTTGGCAATCATCGGGTCGTAGTGGATGGGAACGTCCATGCCCTGCTCGAACCCGTCGTCCACCCGCACCCCGATTCCCTGGGGGCGTACGTAGGTGGTGAGCGTACCGATGTCGGGCAGGAAATTGTTGGCGGGATCTTCGGCGTACACGCGCACTTCCACGGCGTGACCCAGGATGCGGAGGTCCGCCTGCCGGAGCGGCAGCACTTCGCCCCGCGCCACCCCGATTTGCAGCTTGACCAGGTCCACGCCCGTGATCAGTTCCGTCACCGGGTGCTCGACCTGCAGGCGGGTGTTCATTTCGAGAAAGTAGAAATCCAGGTTCTCGTCCACGATGAACTCCACCGTGCCGGCTCCGTAGTAGCCGCAGGCCCGCGCCACGTCGACGGCGCAACGACCCATCCGTTCGCGTATGTCGGGCGTAAGCACCGACGAGGGTGCTTCTTCCACCACTTTCTGGTGCCGCCGCTGGATGGAACATTCCCGTTCGAAGAGGTGGATCAGGTTGCCGTGCTGGTCACCGAGAACCTGGATTTCGATGTGACGGGGCGAGGTGAGGTATTTCTCCACGAACACCGACCCGTCGCCGAAGGCCGAAATTGCCTCGCTCACGGCCCGTTCCATTTGTTCGTCGAACGCGGCTTCGTTCTCCACCACGCGCATTCCTTTGCCGCCACCGCCCGCGCTGGCCTTGATCAACACCGGGTAGCCCACTTCCGCCGCGCGTCGCTTGGCGGCCGCGCGTTCGGTGATGGCCGCGGGTGTTCCCGGCACCATGGGAATGTTGTAGCGGGCCACGGCGGCCTTGGCGGCCAGTTTGTCGCCCATTGTTTCGATGGATTCCGGCGAGGGACCGATGAAAACCAATCCCGCCTCGGCCACCTGCCGCGCAAAGGCGGCGTTTTCGGACAAGAATCCGTAGCCGGGGTGAATGGCGTCCGCGCCCAGCCGCCGGCCCGCGTCGATGATCTTGTCGCCCCGCAGGTACGACTCGGCCGAAGGTGGCGGACCGATGCAGACGGCTTCGTCGGCGTGGCGCACGTGCAACGCGTTGCGGTCGGCCTCGCTGTAGACCGCCACCGTGCGGATGCCCATCTCCCGGGCGGAGCGGATTACCCGCAAGGCGATTTCCCCCCGGTTGGCGACCAGAATCTTGCTGATGGGCCGGGCGTTAGTCGATGGTCGATGGTCCATAGGTGATAGTCGATGATCCGTAGCGGTGGGGCCTGGCCGTGGCGCCCTGCCCCGCGGGGTCAACGCATCCTGCTGCACAACTTGGGTGGCTAGCCGGATCTCCCTGACGATTTTGACTTCGCGGCTTTCTCCATCCCGCTTCTGATCGGTGACCCCACGCGTGCGCAAGCTACATGAACTGGGCAAGACACCAAACAGGCCGGTTGATTTTCAGTTTTACGTTGGGATACCGGCTCCTGCCCACTGGTCAAACCAAAGAAGTGTCTGAACCGGGATTTGGCGGATTGAAGGATGATTCAGCCGATTGCCCCTGACCGCTGGTCACGCCAAAGAGACGCCCACTCCCCGACCATCGGCTATCAGCCATGGATATCTGACTATTGACGTTCTCCTTTGCATTGCAGCGGATAAGGTGTATGTTTGTCAAATTTCAACTTTTACCATCCAGACTTTTTTACCCATTGCAGTCGTTATCAACCCTTGAGTAAGCGCAGCGAGGTGCCTTTGGTGGTTTCCTGGGCGGTTAAACGTTTCTGGCCCAACGACTGGCGGCTGATTGCTGATGACTGCTTACCCAAGTATCCGTTTCAAACCGTTCCAAATCTAAACCAAACAGCAGGTGGATTTATTCGAGAAGCTTTTACAAGACCGCGGTCCCCTGGGCATGCACTCGCGACGGGCGCACGGTTACTATGCCTTTCCCAAGCTGGAAGGGGAGATCGGTCCGCGCATGAAATTCCGGGGCAAAATGATGCTCAACTGGAGCCTGAACAACTACCTGGGGCTGGCCAACCACCCGGAGGTGAGAAAGACCGACGCCGACGCCGCCGCCCACTGGGGGCTTGCCTCCCCGATGGGGGCCCGGATGATGTCGGGTAACAGCGACCTGCACGAACAACTGGAAGCGGACTTGGCGGCTTTCGTGGGCAAAGAAGACGCGCAGTTGCTCAACTACGGCTACCAGGGCATCATGTCCATCATCGATGCGCTGGTCGACCGCCACGACGTGATCGTTTACGACGCCGAGGCGCACGCCTGCATCATCGACGGGGTGCGGCTGCACATGGGCAAGCGTTTCGTCTACGTACACAACGACGTGGAGAGCCTGGAAAAGCAACTGGGACGGGCCACCCGGCTGGTGGAAGAAACCGGCGGAGCCATCCTGGTCATCACCGAAGGCGTATTCGGCATGTCGGGCAACATGGGCAAACTGAAAGAGATTGTGGCCCTCAAGGAAAAGTACGCCTTCCGGCTGCTGGTGGACGACGCGCACGGCTTCGGCACGATGGGCGAAACCGGGGCCGGAGCGGGCGAGGCCCAGGGCGTGCAGGACGGCATTGACCTCTACTTCTCCACCTTCGCCAAATCCATGGCCAGCATCGGAGCCTTCGTGGCCAGCGATCGGCAAGTGATTGATTACCTGCGCTACAACTCGCGTTCCCAGATATTTGCCAAATCCCTGCCGATGCCGCTGGTGGTGGGCGCGCTGAAACGACTTGAACTGCTGCGGACCCGTCCCGAATTGAGGAGCCGACTGTGGGAAATCGTGCACGCCCTGCAGAGCGGCTTGCGCGAGCGGGACTTCAACATCGGTACCACCCAAACCCCGGTGACCCCGGTGGTGCTGAGCGGCGGCATCGAAGAGGCGGCCCAACTGATCATGGACCTGCGCGAAAATTTACATATCTTCTGCTCCGTGGTGATCTACCCGGTGGTGCCCCGGGATATAATTATGCTAAGATTGATTCCGACGGCCGCCCACGCGCTCGACGACGTGCGGGAGACCCTGGAAGCGTTCGACAAGATCGCGCACAAGCTAAAAAGCGGCATTTACGCCAATATGGCACCGACTATACCCGCTTAAAATAACGGGGTTATTTTGGCGCATTTATTTGTACATTTTGTTTTAATGTATAAATTTCGCCCGACAACCATCCATCCACTTCAATTTTAAACCTTAAAAGAATGAAAAGATTTGACGAGATAAGAGACATGATTATGTCTTTGGAAGGTGACTTTGAGAAGTTTTATGACAAGGGCAATCAGGCAGCTGGCACCCGAGTACGGTCAGGAATGCAAAAGCTAAAAACCCTCGCTCAGGAAATCAGAACTGAGGTGCAGGGAAAAAAGAACACCGCCGACCAGTAACGTTCTCTCTCTATCGCGTTCAACTTTCCGAAAGTGTCGGCTCAGAGCCAGGCACTTTTTTTGTTTTTAACTGGCTTAGCTGCCTCACTATCAGTCATATCGAGTAACCCTTCTTTCCGAATTGCTTTCTGGAGGCGCGCACTCAGGTCGTCGGAGGCGGGCCAGAGGGGCAACCGCACGTGCGCCCCGCAAACGCCAGCCATTTCCAGCACCTTTTTCACTCCCACCGGGTTGGCTTCCTCGTACAAGAGCGGGTTGACAGCCAGGAAACGGTACAACTGGCGGCTGGCTGGCCCGTACTCCCCCGCCAGCGCGTGGCGGACCAGGCGCGAAAAATCGGCGGGAAACGCGTTGGCGACGACGGAGATTACCCCGATGCCCCCCACGCTGATCGTGGGAAGGGCCAGCAGGTCGTCGCCGCAAATGAGCAGGAAGTCGCCGGGATTGCTGCCCGCTCCGTCCCCGGTAACGGCTTCCGCTCCGGACGCGTGGATGCCCTTCGCGATCTCCAGGACTTGCGTCCAGTCGGTGGACGCTTCCTTGATGCCGACGATGTTGGGGTGTTTGGACAATTTCAACGTGGTGGCCGCGCTCACGTTGGAGCCGGTGCGGCCCGGCACGTTGTAAAGGATCACCGGCACCGGGCAGGCATCGGCCACGCGCCGGTAGTGTTCGTAGATGCCCAGTTGGGAAGGTTTGTTGTAATAGGGGCTCACCGACAGGATCGCCGTCACGCCCGTAAAATCGGTGTGGGTGATGGTGTCGAGCACTTCGTGGGTGTTGTTGCCACCCAGGCCGTAGACGACGGGCAACTGCCGCTCGTTGTGACGGACGACAAAGGAGAGGACATCGCGCTTTTCCTCCTTCGACAGCGTGGCCGATTCGCCGGTGGTTCCCAGCACCACCAGGTATTCCACGCCGCCTTCGCCCACGTGGCGCAACAGGCGTTGCAGCGCCGGGTAGTCCACCGCGTGATCGGCGGTGAAGGGAGTAACCAAGGCCACGCCCGTGCCTTTCAAGGTTGATTGCATATCCTACCGTTGATTGACCGCTGATTAGGTTGGTTAGATGGGACTGCTGATTGATAATGCCTAATTTATCATTGAATCATCTAATCAGCGCAATCAGCGGTCCCGTTATCCGAAGTCAAAAATCACGTACGCTTCCCCTTTCTGCTCGGCAAACTCGAGGTAACGCAGAACATTTCGCAGGTCCTGGCCAAAGGTGTTGCCCGCGTATTCGTCATCCCGGCCGGGTTGGGGGTCCCGAAAATAGGGATGGAGCCACTCCCGGTGGTTTTCATTGTACTCGATCTGCGCGTAGACGCCCTCGCCCAATCGGTTGAGCAGGGCGACAACGGTTCCTTTCACCAAGGGAATCGGCTGCCAGGCACCGTCCCGTTTTTGTTGAATCTCCTGGTGCAGCCGTTCTTTTTCCCCGGCGTCTGCCACGTTAGCCAGCAGCAACTCCTCGTGGTCCTTGGTCACGTAGTCCCCCATCCTCACCAGGGGAGTCAGGTCCACCCCGGCCAGTTTTCCGACCTGGATCAATTCCCCGTGGTCGGGGTTGGGAGACTTGTACGTTCCCAGGAACAAACGACACAAAGTCCGGCTCAGGGCGTAATCCGCCTGGTCATCCCCTTCGTCGTAAATACGGTTTTTCGTTTGAACAAAGATATCCAGTGCCAAGGGTTGATAGGGTTGATAGGGTTGAACTGGGCTGCTTTGCAGCCGGTCCGCCGGTGCGGTTGCTTCGCAAGGGTTGGACACCCAATCAGCTGCCGCCCAACAATTCATTAACCATTCATCATTCTCACTTCACGCTTTCGCTTTCGCTGATCCGCTTGGTGTAGGCCAGCATCTGGTCAATAACGTCGGTCAAATCCTGATCCTGGAGCGGATTCACCATCAATTCGAGGAAGTCGGGTTTTTGTTCATGGTAAATACCCACGCGAAACTTGGCTTTGCTGCGCGCCAGAATAAATTCAAAGGGCAGAAAAGCCCGTTGGTCGATGCAGTAGAGAAAGTCAAATTCCGTATCAACGAAGATATCGACGGCATTGGATTTGATCTTACCCACCAGCGTCAGGTCTTTGTCGGTAAAAAAATCGAACCTGAAATCAAAGGGGCTGCTTCGCTCGCGGGGAAAGTGCGTGAGGGCTTTTACGTTTTTATTGCCTTCCCGCAGCCGCCGGTAGAGGTAATTGATGGACCTGGCTTCCAGTTCTTCGTAGTTCGAATCGAAGAGGAGGCCAATGTTTTTGGCCCGCCCGTAAGCAGGCATCGCGCGCGCGGTTGGATTATTGCGCAGAGCATTCTGAGCGCGCAGGGTCAAAAAATGGTTTTTCAGTTTTTGCAGCATAACGAAGCAATCATAAGTTGTAGGTCACGAGTAGTGCAAAACAGCACCAATCAACGTCCAGAACCGGTAGTCAGGCAAGCAAGGTTGATGGTTGCCAGCGGGCGGCATTTTGCCCACGGGCTTGCGCGTTTAACGGTCCAACGGAGTGCATCAACGACAACTTTCGGAAACGACCAGGGAAAGGATGCCTTTGCAGTTCCCTGCGTTCAACCCAATCTACCATTATTTTTGACGCCGTCGATGGTTGATGGTCGGTAGTCGATAACCCATGGTCGGTGGTCGGTGGGCGATTAATCACTACCAAGGATCACTTTTTGGTCCCCGGAGTACCTTACCGACCAAAGTCGGTGCCGCATTCCCGCCAACCACTACAACCACAAACTGTAAACCATCGACTATTGACCACCGACCAGCAACATAAATTCCGATTCGGAAATGATCCGCACGCCCAACTGCGTGGCTTTTTCCCGTTTGGAAGGGCCCGTATTTTCCCCGGCCACCAGGTAATTCAGCTTGCCGGAAATGCCGCTCAGCACCTTTCCGCCGTTGGCTTCGATCTTCTGCTTCAGCTCGTCGCGCTCGAACCCCGCGAATAGGCCCGATACCACGAAGGTCTTGCCCACCAGTTGGTTGCTTTCCAGCACCACGGGCGCGTCCGGCGTGGCAAGCTGCAACCCCGCCGCTCCGAGCCGCTCCACAAACTGGCGGTTATCGGGATCGGCAAAGAAGTCCAGCGTGCTCTGGGCGATCCGGCCCCCGATCTCCGGTACGGCAATCAGTGCCTCAAAGTTGGCCTCGGCCAGCGCCTCCACGTTGCGGAAGTAGGCGGCCAGTTTTTCGGCCACCGTCGCGCCCACGTACCGGATGCCGAGGGCGAACAGCACGTTTTTGAAGGGTACTTCCTTCGATTTCCGGAGGGCCGACAAGATGTTCTCCACCGTTTTCTCCCGGAAGCTCACCTTCCGCACCCCGCCGGTTTCTTCGTCGACGATATTTTTTTCCAGTCCCAGCAGCGCCTCGGGCTGAAGATCGTACAACTGGTCGGCCCGCCGAACCAGCCCCTTGTCGAAGAGCAGTTCGATTTTTCCTTCGCCCAGGCTCTCGATGTTCATGGCCCGGCGCTGGATGAAGTGTTCGAGTTTGGCCTTGAGTTGCGGCGGGCAGCCCTTCTCGTTGGGACAGTAGTACGCCGCCTCGCCTTCGCGCCGGATCAGGGGCGTGCTGCACACCGGGCAATGGACCGGGTAAACGATGGACTGGCTAGCCGGATCGCGCCTCGTCAGGTCCACGCGGGTCACCTTGGGAATGATTTCGCCGCCTTTCTCGATGAACACCGCATCGCCCAGGCGCAGGTCGAGGCGGGCGATTTCGTTGGCATTGTGCAAAGTAGCCCGCTTCACCACCGTGCCGGCCAGCAGCACGGGGTCGAGCTTGGCAACCGGGGTCACCGCGCCCGTCCGGCCGACGTTGTAGATCACCCCTTTCAGCGTCGTGGAGGCGATCTGGGCGGGATATTTGTAGGCGATGGCCCAGCGCGGGCTCTTGGCCGTGTACCCGAGTTCCTGCTGCTGGTCGTAGCGGTTTACCTTGATCACGATGCCATCGGTGGCCAGCGGAAGCTGAAAGCGGGCGCTCTCCCAGCGGTGGATGTAGTCCATCACTTCCCCGATGGTGGCGCATACCTGCCAGGTGGGCGACACGTTGAATCCCCAACGTTTCAGCTGCACCAAACCCGCCGCGTGGGTGTCGAAAGGCGTTTGGTCCGCCAGGAATGAATACACGTAACAGTCGAGTTTGCGCCGGGCGACCAGGCCCGAATCCTGCATCTTGAACGTGCCGGAAGCGGCGTTGCGGGGGTTGGCCAGCAGCGCCTCGCCGATGTCTTCCCGCTCCTTGTTGAGTTGGGTGAACACGTCCGACGGCAGGAAGCCTTCGCCGCGCACTTCAAACAGGGCCGGCACCGCATCCCCGGCAATCGTGAGGGGCAAGGTTTTGATCGTCCGGATGTTGGGCGTGATGTCGTCGCCGCGCACGCCGTCGCCGCGCGTGACGCCCCGTTGCAGTACGCCGTTTTCGTAGGTCAGGCTCAGGGCCACCCCGTCGAACTTCATTTCGCAGACGTACTCGACGGTTTCCCCGATCGCCTTCCGCACGCGCCGGTCGAACTCCCGGATATCGTCCTCGGAATAGGTGTTGCCCAGCGACAGCATCGGGAAGCGGTGGTAGACCGTGGGGAATTCCTTGGTGATGGTTCCGCCCACCCGTTGCGTGGGCGAGTCGGTACGCTTGAGGTCAGGATGCTGCTTTTCCAGCCCGCTGAGTTCTTCCAGCAGGGTGTCGAATTCGTAGTCGGGAATCTCCGAAACGCTGTTCTGGTAGTACTGGTGGTTGTAGTGATTGATTTTCCGGATCAATTCGTGGATGCGCTGGGCAGTATCGGGTAATTTCATTGCAAGCTCTTTGATTGCGGATTGGGATGACGGATCTGGTCCGGGAACCGAAAACCGTCTTTGTCGGGTGGAAAGTTACTCTCTTTCCGGAAAAATCACCGAATCGGGATTGGACATTCGGGGTCAATTTCCATCGTCCCAATCCCCGCTTTGCGGGGCGTAATGCATTCGCCACCCTCCGGTGGTTCAGGGCGGGGGCCGCCCCCGTGGATGCTTGAATCAGGGATTGGGGTCCGCCCGGCATTTCTAGGACCTAACTGCCCTGCTTGTATATTTGTGGGCATATAATCCATCGTTGCTCCCTCCTTCAATCATTCAATCCGCTAAATTCAGGTTCAGACGCTATGAAACCCATTCTTGCCCCCTCCCTCCTGGCGGCCGACTTCGCCAACCTGCAACGCGACGTAGAGATGCTCAACCGCAGCGAGGCCGACTGGCTGCACGTGGACATTATGGACGGAATGTTCGTGCCGAATATCTCGTTCGGCCTGCCCGTTTGCCAGGCCATTCACCGGCACGCCCAGAAACCACTCGATGTTCACCTGATGATTGTGCAACCGGAACGTTACCTGGCGGCATTCCGGGCGGCGGGCGCGGCGCACCTCACCGTTCACCTGGAAGCCTGTCCGCACTTGCACAGCGTCATCCAGCAGATCAAGGAGTTGGGTTGCCGGGCGGGCGTGGCCGTGAATCCACACACGCCGGTTTCGCTGCTGGATGACATTCTGGCGGACATCGATCTCGTTAACCTGATGTCGGTCAACCCGGGATTCGGCGGGCAATCATTTATCGAACATACCTACACCAAGGTTCGCCAGCTCAAGGCGATGATTCGGGAAAGAAAGTTGGATGTGCTGATCGAAATCGACGGTGGGGTGAACGGGGAAACCGCCCCCCGGCTGCTGGAGGCCGGGGCCGACGTGCTGGTGGCGGGCAGTTACGTATTTGCCGCTCCCGATCCGGCGGTGGTCATTGCGAAGCTCAAGCGCCCGTAGGCACGGGCGGTTGTCAACAAACCGGGGAGGTTTTGAAAACTTCCCGGGTCCAAGTACCGGACAGCATCTTCTTACCTTGTCCGGCCATTCAGGCGGATAGCCTCATTTCCTGCAATTGGGAGAGCGATTTTTCGATGGCTTGCCGCTGTTCTTCCACCCGTTGCCGGGCCGGGGCAGCCAAAGCGCCGTTTCCGAGTACCTGATCGTAGGCCTTCAAGGTCCACTCTTCCAGTTGTACGTTGGCCAGTACCAGGGTTTCGTCGTCGCCGCCCGTGCTGGTTTTCGTATCCACCCACTGGCGGTACAGTTCTCCCTGAATAACCTGGCTCCGCTCCTTTTCGCCCCCGTGTTCCCGAATCAGGCGGTTGAGGTCCTCCACGAAGGCGGCCCGTTGCGCCGACAATCCGCGGTAGACGGTTCGATGCGCCTCGTTCATCGTTTCCTGGGCGGCCTTCTCGTAGCCCAGTTTTCCGTCGTTGACGAAGGCGGCCAGTTCTTGAAGGGCTCCGGTGGGATTTGTTTGTGCTTCCATAGGGTTGTTGGATCACTCGTTCAAACGGCGGACGGGCCGCCGGGGTTGGCGGGCACGGCGGAAGTTTCTTCCAACTACGGTAGAGTTTATGAGTTTATGAGTTTATGAGTTTATGAGTTGAGGACTTACGCAATGCCTTGCACAAATTCCGGCTATTCAACCTTCAATGACGTAGCGAGGAAATTAACCGCGGCGGCGGACCGCTCCCTCGCTGCGTTATTGAAGGTTAGCGACTTGTGAATTTCATTGCGTAAGTCCTAGAGTTGATGATTTCAGTTAAAGCCCAACGAAGCCTTCCCCTTTTCGCCGTTCAACCGGATCTTGCCAATGAGCCTACGCGCCGTTTACCAGCAGCACACCCTGTACTTCCGGTTCGAAGCCGGTACGTCGCGGGGCGTGCTTACTGACAAAGCGAGTTACTTCGTCCGGATTTTCGACCCGAAACGACCCGGCCCTTTTGGCTTGGGCGAATGCAGCCCCCTGAAGGGCCTGAGCCCCGACGACCGGCCTGACTTCGAAGCAGCACTGGATGAAATCTGCGATCGTTTTAACCGGATCGGCTCCGATCTCCACGCTTGGGACATCAACGCGGTGGTGCGCGAATGGGTAGGCGACGCTTTTCCGGCCATTCAATTCGGTTTCGAGACGGCCCTGCTCGATTGGCAACACGGGGGGAAACGGCTCATTTTCGACAATGCGTTTTTTGCGGGCAATCCCATTGACATCAACGGACTGATCTGGATGGACAGTGAGGGGCGCATGCGGGCGCAGATCGACGACAAACTGCGCGAGGGATACCAGTGCCTCAAGCTGAAAATCGGGGCCATCGATTTCGAGGGCGAATGCCGCTTGCTGCACTACGTCCGCCAGCGCTACCCGGCGAGTCGGATCACCCTGCGCGTGGATGCCAACGGCGCCTTTTCCGCCGACGAGGCCCCCGAAAAGCTGCGGCAACTGGCGCAGTTCGGCCTGCATTCCATCGAACAGCCCATCCGGGCGGGCCAGTCCGACCAGATGGCGGCCCTCTGCCGTCGCACGCCCCTGCCCATTGCGCTCGACGAGGAACTGATCGGCGTGGCGACCCTTCAAGCCAAAAAGGACTTGCTCGAGCACATCCGGCCCCAGTACATCATCCTGAAACCGACGTTGTTGGGCGGCTTCGGTCACTGCCGGGAGTGGATCGCCCTGGCCGAATCGCTGCGCATCGGCTGGTGGATCACCTCCGCCCTCGAATCGAACGTGGGGCTGAACGCCATCAGCCAGTTCACCGCCGAATTCAACAATCCCCTTCCCCAGGGATTGGGCACGGGGCAACTCTACACCAACAACGTAACCAGCCCGTTGACAATCAGCGGAGGACAACTGCACTACGACGCCGGAACGGAGTGGAACTTGGGAACCCTCAGCGGGTTGACGGACGAATGAGGTAAACACCATTCAAATAAAACATTACCATCCGGAACACCAAGCAACAGGGTAGGTAGGCATTTGCAGTTAGGAAGAGATGGCAAGTTGTTTTCTGGAAGGAACAATTGGTATTAACATTAACAAAAAATGGAGTTAAACTTCGAAGAATCGAAAGCTTTTTGGTTGACACCACCTCACACTGCTTCACCAACTTTTCCTGTTCTATATTTTGAATGCAGTTATGCAGTAGAAGGAAGAGGTTTTTTGAAATTGGACCATTTGGTGGGTGATATTGATTTTAGTGGTTATAAGCAGGAGAAGGAATCTATCATAATTGATGTAGAAGGAAAGGTCTTTAGTTTAGGATTCAAAGAATTTAAGTATCCAATAGGTATTGTTTTTCCTAATTTTATAGTGAAACAACTCACGGGTCAAGAGTTAAGAGAATATTTGTTTCCATCTTTGAAATACTTAAACGATGATAATTTGACGACCTTTGTATTGAATGAAGTAGATGTCAGAAGTATAGTTGAAAAAGTGGCTTGTGCTTATTCTTGGTAAGTAAATTTTAGTTTAAGTAGCCTTGAGGAAGGATTGAAATCACGTTTGCTAAATTTACTGAACTGTTTATTGATGGTTAGCCTTATCGATATTCTCAAATAGATCCACCACCACGGACGTAGAAATGCTCCGAAGACAACAGAGCTTCCAAAAAACGTAATTCGTAATTCGTAATTCGTAATTCGTAATTCGTAATTCATTCCCTCACGCCGATCACCGCCAGCATCCTTCCGGACCGGCTGCCTTCCTTGCGGTAGGAGAAGTAATCTTCGTTGTGGCGTACGGTGGAGTAGGGTGAAATCCCGATTTGGGCGTCCGGAATGCCGAACTGCCGGAGTTGCGCCGCGTTGGCCGCTTTCAGGTCGATGAAATACTTTTGTCGGGCCTCGTCCCAGCGTTTGAACGGCGCGTCGAAGGCGTCGGCCACGTCGCGGTCTACTTCGAACGAGCACTCGTCGATGCAGGTGCCGACGTAGGCGTGGCAATCGACGGGCCGGGTTCCGAGGCGTTCGGCCATCCTTTGCAGCGTTTTGGTCACGATGTTCGCCACCGTTCCCCGCCAACCCGCGTGGACGGCCGCCGCCGCCCGTTGCCGGGCATCGTAGACCAGCACGGGTACGCAATCGGCCACCGACACGGCGACAAACAGACCCGGACGCCCGGTAATCAGCGCATCGTAGCCTTCGTAATTGCCGGGCGTCCCGGCGAGCAGAATCTGGTCGCCGTGTACCTGGTGCGAAAGCGCAACGTGGTCGGTTTCGATGCCGAGGCTACTGAAGAAGCGGCGACGGTTTTCGAGTACGTTCCCGGCTTCGTCGCCCGACCGCAGCCCCAGGTTGAGCGAGGC
>JACMKY010000234.1 GCA_014379925.1 Cytophagales bacterium
AAGTTTGCAGAAATCAAGTAAACAGGAATGTGTCCGTTTGTTGGTTTGGTCTGATTGACTGGACTTAAAAACAGACGAATCAACAAACCGACAAACATCTCCTGAACCACGGCAGGGACCTTACAAAACCCCAAGCTACGCCATCATCAAACAGACCGTTTCGGCCTCCGACAGCGGTATCCAGCATACGTGCCCAAAGACGGAACCGGCATTATTTACTGTGTTGCCCATCTTTTGCATACGCTCAACGAGTGAAATATTCATTAAAAACTGAACGCCATGAAAGTAGTAGCAACCGGTTCATTAGAAGACATCAGCCAGCCACCGACCAAAGGGTTGGTACAAAAAGGGCATGCGGTTACGGTTATCGGCAGCAAACCGGAAAAGCAAGAAGATATGGAAGCCTTGGGCGCCACTGCCCACCTCGGCCCGGCAAGCGTGACCGGCGTGCCAATGCCAGGACAGGCGGGTAGGGTGGCCGGCTGGGGAGGTCGGGAGCTTGACCTAGCGCGCGAGGAGCTGCGCGCCAAAGACCCCGTGATGCGTGGTCTTATCGATGCCAACCCCAACCTCGACCCCGACGCTTGGCGTGCAGCGCAGCCGGTAGAGGGTCTCTTCGAAGCCCTCCTGTTTCAGATCGTTGGGCAGCAAATCTCGGTATCTGCCCTCAACGTCATCTACGCCCGCCTGCGCGCGCGCTTCCCCGGCGGCCATCCCGACCCGGCGATCCTCGCGAAGATCCCGGTCGACGCGCTGCGCCGCATTGGCCTCTCGACGCGCAAGGCAGAGTACGCCAGGGACCTCGCGCGGCGCGCGGCCGAGGGGGAGCTCAACGGGCTGGCTGACCTCCCCCACGAGGAGGCGCGAAACAGGCTCGTTTCCTTCAGGGGAATCGGTCCTTGGACCGCCGACGGGGCCTTGCTGATGACGTTCGGATGGCCCGACGTGCTCGTTTCGGGAGACCTGACGATGCGCAAGGCGGTTCAGCGCACTTACGGACTTTCCGAGCTACCTTCGGAGAAAGAGGTCGAGGCGATCGGCGAGCGGTGGAGACCGCACCGCTCGCTCGCCGCTGCGTACCTTTTCGATTCGCTGGGACTTGCTTAAGTCCCCAACCACTGGCACTACTTTGTCACTCGTTGCGATGCTGAGCAACGGAAAACCGGGTGATGGATTTGATCGAGCAACCGGAAGGGAAGCCGAAGGCCGTGGTCAAGTCGGAGAAGAAAATTTTGAGTCTGAAAAAAAATCTGTTCAGCGATTAAAAACATTCACCAAAAACCAAAAAATCATGAAAGCGATTGTAACAGGTTCGTTAGGACACATCAGCCAGCCACTGACCAAGGAGTTGGTACAAAAAGGGCACGCGGTTACGGTGATCAGCAGCAAGCCGGAAAAGCAAAAAGACATTGAAGCCTTGGGCGCCACTGCTGCCATCGGCTCCCTGGAAGACGTTGATTTTCTGGTGGCTACCTTTGCCGGAGCCGATGCTGTGTACGCGATGGTGCCGCCCAACTTTACCGCGCCCGATTCGAGAGCGCATTACCGGAATATCGGCCGCAGCTATGCCCAAGCCATTCAGCGGTCGGGCGTCAAGCGGGTGGTGCATCTCAGCAGCTGGGGGGCGGATTTAGACAAGGGCACCGGCTTCATCCTTGGTTCGCACGAGGTAGAAGGCCTGCTGAATGCGCTGTCCGAGGTCGCCATTACGCACCTGCGCGCTGGCTACATCTACTACAATTTGTACAACTATGTAGGGATGATTAAAGGCCAGGGCGTTATGGGTGCCAACTACGGGGGCGACGACAAGATTGTAATGGTTGCCCCAACCGACATTGCTGCCGCCGCCGCGGAAGAACTTGCAACACCCACTACTGGCCAGCACGTGCGCTACGTGGCCAGCGACGACCGCACGCCCAACGAAATTGCTCGTGCCCTAGGCGCTGCAATTGGCAAGTCGGAGTTGAAATGGGTAACCTTTAGCAGTGAGCAAATGCAAGCCGGTATGGAGCAGCGCGGCGTTCCGGCCCACGTTATTGCCAATTCTATTGAATTGGGGGGCAGCATTCACAGCGGCGCATTGCGCCAGGATTATGACCTGCGCAAGCCCAGTGCGATGGGGAAGGTAAAGCTGGAAGATTTCGCCAAGGAATTTGCGGCGGCTTTCGAAAAAGGATGATTGGTACTTTCCTGCTCCACTCCCGCTACTCCACAGTCCGCAGCCCGGCCCGTAGCCAACCCATCGGCCTCAGCTGTGACCAGGCCACTCAGCCCGGGCACTTTTGAGCTTTTTGTTACTGGCGAGATGAACGACGAAACCACGTCGACCCGGTTACCAACGAATCGGGATGGTCTCTATAATAAGCCCGTCGGTAAAACCCGATTGGGGGGAATCCGGCGAAAGCCATCCGGCAGTTGCAAATGCTTATGATTGACCGCTATCGTTCTGGCATTGAATTGACCTAAAGTCCCCGCCCCAATGAGGATGTCCGTGTGTTGATGAAATGATCTGAGCAATGGCCCGGTCTTTTGAAACTTTACGGACCTTTAGTCACTTTATGAATAATAGTGTAAAATGCTTTGAATGGCGACCACGAAAAAGAAAAAAAGATGCCCACGATCCTGCTATCTACGACCGACAACGGTGTCATTGAGTGGAAAACAACCTCGTGGAACCCCACGACCGGTTGTGACCGCATCTCGGCGGGGTGCGACAACTGCTACGCCCTCCTGTTCGCGAGGCGGCTAAAGGAGCTAGGCCAGCCGAAGTACCAGCGCGACGGCGACCCTCGCACCAGCGGGCCCGGTTTTGACCTCACGCTGCACCCCGGGGCACTCGACTTGCCACGGTCCTGGAGACGCCCGCGGCACATCTTTGTCGGCAGCATGAGCGACCTGTTTCACGCCAGAGTTCCGCTGGATTACGTGCAGCAAGTTGTCGAGGTCATGCGTTCGACGCCGCAACACACCTACCAAGTGCTGACCAAGCGGACCCGCCGGCTCGCCACCCTATCGGCACAGATCAACTGGCCGGACAACGTTTGGGTTGGCACCTCGATTGAAGACGCCCGCCAACTGCACCGCGCCGACGACCTTCGTCGCGTCGACGCCACAGTGCGCTTTCTGTCCCTTGAGCCGTTGCTCGGCCCGCTTCCAAATCTTAACCTCGACGGCATTGACTGGGTTAGTATCGCCGGCGAGTCCGGGCCAAATGCCCGGCCAATAGACGCCGACTGGGTCCGCAACCTACGTGACTGCGCTTTACAAAGCGGCGTTCCCTTCTTCTTCTTGCAGTGGGGCGGCACCACGCCCAAGGGCGGCGGCAGGTTTCTTGACGGCCGTACCTGGGACGAGATGCCGGTCAGGAGGGAGCGCGCGCGCGTCTGACGCGGTCCCCGCTGCGCAACGATCCTGCCGAGACAATCCGTTTCATTGCCGGGAGAGACACCGGACCACTTAAACCCCTAAAAGACTACCATGCCCAACTCCACTCATATCGACTTGCGGTTCACCGGTGACTTCTCTTTGGCGGCCAGCGTCTCCTTGGCCGCCAGCGCCTCGTTCGTGGAGGACCTCCGCGGCGGGCAGGACGGCGAGGCCGGGGTGCTCGACCTCGCATTCCCGCTGGAGGGCTCTTGGAGCACCGTGGGCGTGCGCGTTGACCAGCACAACAGCAGGGTGCGCGCTAGTGTGCGCGCCAACCCCGACGGGGCAACGACCGACGACATACGCGCTCAGCTCGAGCGGATCCTGTCCCTCGATGTCGACGGTGCCGGCTTCGCCGACGTTGCCGCCCGCGACGATGTCGTCGCCGGACTGCGGCTGCGCCATCCAGGGCTGCGCCCAGTGCTGTTCCCCAGCCCCTACGAGGCCGCGGCGCGGGCGATTATCGGCCACCAGCTACCCGTGAGGCAGGCCGCCGCAATCACCGCCCGCATCGCCGAGGAGCACGGCGTCCGCGTCGATGTCGGTGACCACGTGATGCACGCGTTCCCCGCCCCGGACCGGCTCGCAGGTCTCTCATCCGTACGGGGTCTGGCCGCCCGCAAGATCGAGCAACTGCGTGCACTCGGCGGCGCCGCAGACGGCTGGCTCGGCAGTGCCCGCCTGCGCGCGATGGACCGCGAGGAGGCTCTGTCGCACCTCCAGCAACTGTCCGGCATTGGGCCGTTTTCCGCCGAGCTGGTTCTGCTGCGCGGCGCTGGTGATCCTGACGCCTTCCCCCGGCACGAAAAACGCCTTCACCGCGCGATGGCCACCGCCTACCACCTTGGCGACGAGCCTGACCTCGACGCCCTCGAACGGGTCGCCGACCGGTGGCGTCCCTACCGCAGTTGGATCGGCCTGCTGCTGCGCAACTCCATAAGCCAATAGCATTGGCAACGTAAAACCGGAAGATTTTTGCGAAAGAAGTATGGAGCTGCTTTTTACAAAGAATTGATTGTCTTTGTAGAAAGAGTCGGGGAGCGACTGCAACTGGACTCGCCTAGTGGGCCTCCCGCCAGGAATCCGGTTGTCTGAACCTCGCTGAGGAACGAACAGAAACGGACTACAGGGTAAGTTGTTCCCAAAACACGACTTTACCGTCTTGGGGATGCACGAACCGCACGCCCCCATCTTGCGAGACAATAACTCGACGGCCATTTCTTTGAACGCCTCGTCAAAAACACGCCTTTTCTTCATCGTCAAATTTAATCGGTCCGCCGAAGCGGTTTTCCCTAAATCTGCCTAAAAAAGGTCTCCAGTCAAAGGTAGCAAGTCCATTACCAGCGGACGCCGGCGTTAGACATCCGGCCTGGTTAGCAGAACGGGTATGACCAACGGACGACCAATCAACTACCCCATCCCGCCGTACAACAGCGGAAAGAAATTTCCCTGCATCGGCTCTCCCTGGCGAATGGGCGGCACGCCCGTCAGCAACGTTTCGTCGGAATCGGAGGTTACTCCGTCCCGAAATACGTTGAGCACGAAGGCGCGGCGGGGACGGTCGGAGCGGTTTTCGTAGGAGCCGTGCACCATCAGTGGGTGGTGGAAAGTAGCGTAGCCTTTTTTGAGTTCGATCGGTACGGGCCGGAACTGGTCCTTTTGCTGGTCGGTGAGAAAATCCATAATGCCGTTCATGTCGCCGGCCAGTTCGGGTTTGTCGAGCAGGCCCCAGCGGTGGCTGCCGGGCACGTAGTAGAGGCAACCGTTGCTCACGTCGGCGTCGTCGAGGCCGGTCCAGGCGGTGAGGTGCGCCATCGGGCGGGTGCGGGTCCAATAAGAATAATCCTGGTGCCAGGATACCACGCCGCCGTGGTGGGCGGGCTTGGAGAACAACTGGTCGTGCCAGAACCGCACCGGAACGTTGCCCAGCAACTGACTGGCGGCCACCGTGAACGCCGGGTTCCAGAGCACGTCGTGGAAACCGGGGGCAACGCGCCAGGCCCCCAGCGCGTGGAAAAGCACCGTGTCGGGATTACCGGATTCGTTGGCGTGGTACTCGTAGAACAATTCATTGCCCGGGTGCTGCGGGGAGAGCAGTTCAGCCAGTTCTTCCCGCAGGGCGGTCACCTGCGCTTCTTCCAACAGCTTCACCCCGGCCAGGTAGCCGTTTTCGCGGAAGAAACGAATCTGTTCGTCGGTCAGCCGGTAGGCATCCCATTCGGCGGCGTTTTGCGGGTTGCGGAACAGGTTGCTCACCGGGCCGTGCACGGTGGCCAGATCGACGGGAATTGAATCGGGTTTCGAGGCCATGGCTTCTGGAGTTTTGAGTTTAAAGACGGAGGCAGTGCAAAGTAGGAAGCGTTACCAATTTTCCTAAATTTAGCCTATCATTGTGCCACCCGGTCGCCGCGCCGGAATAATTTTTCGGGCCGGGCCGGTGAATTTCGCAGAGAAGCAACCAACCCGGCGCCGGTTTACTCACTCGTTCACCCAACCAACGTCCATGAACACCACGGTCCGCCTGCAACTTTCCACGATGATGTTTCTTCAGTATTTCATCTGGGGAGCCTGGTACGTGACCCTGGGTACCTACCTGGGAACGACCCTGCGCTTCGACGGACCGCAGATCGGTCTGGCGTACACCGCGGTTTCGATCGCGGCCATCGTCTCGCCCTTTTTCGTCGGGATGGTGGCCGACCGCTTCTTCGCCACGCAAAGGGTATTGGGTACCCTGCATTTGCTGGGAGGCGCCTTGCTGTACGCCACCTCCCAGGTCACTGACTTTGGAAATTTTTACTTCCTGCTGCTGGTCTACCTGCTGTGCTACATGCCCACGCTGGCCCTCACCAACGCGATTTCGTTCCGGCAAATGCAGTCACCCGACAAACAATTTGCCTGGGTACGGGTGTTGGGCACCATCGGCTGGATTGCGGTAGGGCTGTTGATTGGCTTCCTGAAAATCGAGAGTTCGGCCATGACCTTCCGGATCGCGGCCGTTGCTTCCCTGCTGCTGGGCATTTACAGTTTTTTCCTGCCCCACACGCCCCCCCAGGCTACCGGCCCGGTGAGCGTCCGCGACGTGCTCGGGCTCGATGCGCTGGCTTTGCTCAGGGACCGCTCGTTTGCCACCGTGTTCGTGGCCTCGCTGCTTACCTGCATTCCGTTGTCGTTCTACTACGCATTTGCCAACCCGTTCCTCAACGAGGCGGGGGTGGAAAACGCCGCGGGCAAGATGACGCTGGGCCAGGTGTCCGAATTCGGCTTTATGCTGGTACTGCCCTTTTTCCTGGTGCGCCTGGGGGTGAAGCGAATCATCCTGCTGGCCATGGCTTGCTGGGGCTTGCGCTACGTGCTGTTCGCCTACGGCAACAACGGCCCGCTGGTCTGGATGCTTTACGCCGGCATCATCCTGCACGGCATCTGTTACGATTTCTTCTTCGTAACCGGGCAGCTTTACGTCGATCGCAAGGCACCGGCCCAACTGCGGAGTGCCGCCCAGGGAATGATGACGCTGGCCACGTATGGCTTGGGGATGTTGATCGGCTCCTGGGCGTCGGGTCAGATCGTGGGCTGGTACACCCGCCCGGTTGCGGGTGGCACGCCGCAACACGACTGGCAGCAAATCTGGCTGATTCCGGCGGCGGCAGCAGTGGTCATCCTGGTTCTGTTCGCCCTGTTCTTTACTGAGAAGAAAAAAGAGGCCGTTCCAGTCGCCCAGTAAGCAGTGGGCAAGAGGCAAT
>JACMKY010000025.1 GCA_014379925.1 Cytophagales bacterium
GGGCAACAGCAAACGGAATTCGGCCAGTTGGGCGTAGGGAGGCCGGAAGCTTTCGCCCCACTGCGAAATGCAGTGCGCCTCGTCGACGGCCAGCAGACACACGTTCATCCGCTTGACGCGCTCGATGAGGATGTCGGTTTGCAGGCGTTCCGGCGACAGGTAAAGAAACTTGTACTTGCCGTACACGCAGTTGTCGAGGGCCACGTCGATTTCGCGGCGGCTCATCCCCGAAAACACCGCCATCGCCGGAATGCCCCGCCGTTTGAGCGCGCCCACTTGGTCTTTCATGAGGGCAATGAGCGGGGAAACGACCAGGCAGATGCCCTCCTGCGCCATGGCTGGCACCTGGAAGCACAGCGACTTTCCACCGCCCGTCGGGAGCAGCGCCAGCGTGTCGTGCCCGGCCAGCACCGCCCGGATGATGTCTTCCTGCAAGGGACGGAACCGCTGATAGCCCCAGTAGTGCGCCAGTAGCTGGTGGATGTCCATAGTTGGTAGTCGATGGTCGGTAGTCGACCATCGACTACCAACTAATTGTTACTGCGGAACCAAGTTACCCCAAAGCGAGGGTATCCGACGGATGAGCGCAGGAAAAACCCACCGCCGCGAAAACCATCGGAATTCGCATCCTACGACCACGATCGAGCACTTACCGTAAAAAACCGTCTGGTAAGATATCGCACAAAAAAGCCGGAACCTCCGTGGTTCCGGCTTTTTTGTGTCCTGTCCGTAGGAAAAGGGCATTCGTGGCAGCGGCCGCCGTGGCGGGTAAAGGAGCAGTCGCCAGTGGTCAGTCCGAGCTTTTGGACGCTTTCTTCTGCTGTTTCTCAACCCGTTTTTCCTTGATGCTTTTCACTGGTTCCTTCTTTTTCTCTTTGCGGGCGTCGGTACTCTTTGCCATGACGTTAGGTGTTTAAAGGATGGGTTGGCGATTTGATTTGACGATGAATATACGAAAATCAGTGGCCAATCATTGTCGGAGATTTCTAAAATTCTTTTGCTCCGCCCTACATCAGGCCCACTTTTTTCATTTCGTCGCGCAGGGCGGGGAGAATGGGCTTGCTGTTGTAGAGGTGCAGGGCGTACACCTTCACTTCTTCCCGCAGGCTTTTAACCGGCAGCAGGATTTTGAGCAACCGGGCAATGTTCTGGTAGTGCTGGCGTCCCCGTCCCTGCGCCTGCAATTCCCGGTCGCACTTGACCACCACGATGTCGAAGCACTCCTGCGGATACACGTCGGCAATGGGTTCGATCAGTTTCTCGAAGTCGCCTACGTGGTCGGCTTTGATTTTCCGGACGAACTGTAGAATGTCCGCAAACCGCTCCTCCACGGTGAGCAACTGGACGTAGAACAGGAAATTATACCCCCGGGATTCGTTCGCAATAAAGACGTTGCGTTGTTCCTTCGTCAAGTAGTTGCGCAGTTCCCGGTAGTGCGGCACGCTGTGCGTTCGCCGCGTAAAGTTGACCAGGGCCGCCACGTGCAGCGCCCGGTTCGCCCCGGGCGGGACGGTTTCGAGCAGGTACTGGTCAAATTCGTGGGCGCGGTCTTGCATCATCTTTTCGGCGAGGCGGTAAAAATCGTCCATCCGGTCCTTGGCGCGGTACTTTTCCAGCAGTTGCCGGGCAATGGTCGGTTGGGAGTCGACAAACCCCGCGGCGGTTTTGAGCCAGAGGGTTTCGTCGTTGGTCAGTTCCGCAATCCGCAGCACCACCAACACCGTATCCACGTCCACCAGACGGTGGGTGGTAAACAAATGCAGCAGGTGCCGGGCCACCTCGGGGCCGGTGAGCATCCGGAAGAAGAAAGGTTCAAAGTGTTTCAGTTCGTACACCCGTTGCGGTTCAGGAACCTCCCGGCGGTGGCGGTCCTCATGGTGCTGATAGCGCTCCAGCAACAGGTCGTACAGTTGTTTGACGGCGGCTTCCGGCCGGACCACTTTTTCCGCCTCGTCCAGCCAGCCAACGAGTACTTCCGCGAATTGCTCCAGCACCGTCTCCTGGTAGTCCAGGCCCTCGAAAATGCCGTGGTCGTCGGCGGCGGGCTCGGTGACCGTGGCCGCCGCTTCGTACATCCCCAGGATTACCCGGAAACCATCCGGCAGGTTTCCCCGGCGGGCGTGGCCCAGTGCCCTTTCGGCGGGCTTTTCAAACACCTCCCCGATCATCTCCTTGGCAATGTCCGCCTCCACCTCCCACCCTTCCGCGTAGTGGTCGTACTCCTGTTCGTATTCATCGTAGTCCAGGTCATCGAAGTCCAGTGCCGACAAACGTCCGTGGACATCCTTCCGGACGGCTTCAATGCTGACGCCATCCGGTTGGGCCGCCCCGGAAACCGGGCCGACGGCTCCGGGCGTGGCTTCTCCCGGCTGCTCGTCCTGGTACTGGACAAAATGCAGGAACTGCGCCCGCAGGTAGGCATCCTTGGCCAACAGAGTGCGGAGAAAAGCCATTTTGGTGGCCTCGTCCACCTTCGGAAAAAAGGCTTCGAACAGCGCTTCCGTCGACGGATCACTGACGAGCGTGGCTTCTTCGGCGTAGTCCACCTCAATCGCCTCCGTTTGGTAGTCCCCTTCCAGAACGGCCAGGCCCAGGGCGACGGCGTGTTTGCAAATGCCGCCGTAGTCGTATGGGCAACTGCACTCAAAGTGCAGGTTTCCGCCGTCCACCGCCAACTTTACCTTGTAGCGGGAAGACCCCTGTACCTTGCCCTGAAACTCGTTTCCCCGGCGGACCACATTTTTCACGCTGCCCTCGTCGTAGTATCCCACCCCGCGCTGGAAGCTGGCGGCGTTGGCCAGGTCTTTTAACTGCTTCTTGGTGAAAAGAACCGATGCACCCATGGGGCGTAAACGTTAAGCTTTGAGAGGTGAAAAAAGACCAAAGGTAGCCCCTTGTCCGGCTATGGGCAAGGGGCTACCTTTGGTCCGGTCGGCGTGCCGGAGGTGGTTGCTCACGCCCAGAGGGCTCCCTCGGGAAGAATTTCCAGCAGGTGGCCGTCGGGATCGCGGAAGTAAAACGACTGCTGACCGCCCTGCCACGCTTGTTCGTGGATTAACGCAATGTCCGCCAACTGAATCTGCGCTTTCCAGCGTTCGTATTCCCCGGGATGCACTTCAAACGCCAGGTGCGATTGGCCCTGACCGAAATGCGGGGGCAGTTTCGTATCGGCCCGGGTGGCTTCGGCGATGAAGCACAGCAGCACCGACGCCCCGGCCCGAAAAAAGACGTGCCGCCCCTCCACCCGACCGATGACCGGAAAGCCCAGTTTGCCGTGGTAAAACGCCGTGGTCCGGTCCAGGTCCCGCACGTACAGGCAGGTTTCCTTGATCTTGATGATGTTCATGGGTGGCTTACCACCCTTTCCGCAACTGGTACGCGAGCCGAAGCTTGCGGATCAGTTCGGCGGATTCGGGGAAGTTGAGCGTCTGCGCCCCGTCGGAGGCGGCTTCTTCGGGGGTAGCGTGGGCTTCGTAGATCACCCCGTCGGCCCCGGCCATCACCGCCGCCAGGGCCATCGGCTCAATGAAGTCGCGGATGCCGATGCCGTGCGAAGGATCGACCACCACGGGCAGGTGTGACTTCTCTTTCAGAATGGGTACGGCGTTGAGGTCGAGCGTGTTGCGGCTGGCGGTTTCGTAGGTACGGATGCCGCGTTCGCAGAGCATGATGCGTTCGTTGCCGCCCGAAAACACGTACTCCGCCGATTGCAGCAATTCGTCGATCGTGCCCGACAAGCCGCGCTTGATCAGCACGGGTTTGTCGACCTTGCCCAGCGCGTCGAGCAGGTTGAAGTTCTGCGTGTTGCGCGCCCCCACCTGAAACACGTCCACGTAGGGCAGCATCTCGTCCACCTGCGACACCTGCATCACTTCGGTGATGATCTTGATGCCGTTTTGGCGGCAGATGCGGTGAAACAGCTTCAGCCCTTCGATGCCCAGGCCCCGGAAAGCGTAGGGTGAACTGCGGGGTTTGAACACGCCCCCGCGCATGATCCGCACGTGATTCTCCTTCAGATGGGCCACCATGCCTTCGATCTGCGCTTCGGTTTCGATCGAGCACGGACCCGACATAATGGCCAGGCTACCTTCGCCCACCGTCACGCCGTCGCCCAGGTCGATCACCGTGGGCGCCACTTTCCACTTGCGGGAGACGAGCATGTAGGTATCCGACACGACGTGAATGTCCTTGATGCCGGGCAGGTGGCCCAGGCGGCGAATGTCGAAATCGCCCTTGCCGATGCCGATCAGGTAGTCACCGTACTGGGTTTTGACGGGCGTCGTCTTGTACTTAACGGCCGAAATCTGCTCAAGAATGGCTTTCCGCTGCGCTTCGGTCAGGTTGGGTTCGAGTTGAAGAATCATGGTTTCAGTATCCAGTAGTCACTAAATAAAATACTTCGGCCGTTTCACGTTGTTCTATTCGCAATTGAATTTTCATTTTGGTACGCACGGCAAACCGTATTTCGTGGGTATTTTCACGGATCGTCATTCCTTGCCTCAAGATGAGCCGCCGGAAAAACGCATCGTTCATCGCGATCCGTACCTTCACCCCCCAGCCTCTTCGCCCTTCCTCACCGAGTTCACAAAATCCGTGATGTCTTTCTTCAGGTCGGTGGCCCGCTGCAATACCTGGATGAAGGCGCTGCCGATGATGGCCCCTTGGGCGTGCCGAGCGGCCCGGACAAAGGTTTCGTGGTTGGAAATGCCGACGCCAATCAGGCGCGGGTTGCGCAGGTTCATCCGGTTGATGCGCCCGAAGTAGGTTTCCTGCTCGTCGCTGATGCTCGTTTTGGCACCGGTGACACTGGCCGAAGAAACCACGTAGATGAAGCCGTCCGAGATTTCGTCGATCAGGCGGACGCGGGCATCGGAAGTCTGCGGGGTGATAAGAAAGGTATTGAGCAACCCGTATTGCTCGAACAGCGGCTGGTATTCTTCCCGGTACTCCGCCAGGGGCAGGTCGGGCAGGATCAGGCCGTCGACGCCGACTTGCTGGCAAGCCTGGCAAAAGCGCTCGACGCCGTATTGCACCACCGGATTGAGGTACCCCATCAACAGGATCGGTACGGACACTTTTTCGCGCACGCCGGCCAGTTGTTCAAACAGCACGGAAAGCGTCATGCCGTTGCGAAGGGCCACTTCGTTGCTCCGTTGGATGGTTTCGCCGTCGGCAACCGGGTCGGAGTAGGGCATGCCGATCTCGATCAGGTCCGCCCCCGCTTCCTCCAACGCCTCCAGGATGGGCACGGTATCGGAGAGGTTCGGAAAGCCGGCGGTGAAATACACGCTGAGGACAAATTCCTGCTTCCGGTCAAAAAGCTGGGTGATGCGGTTCATTCGCGAATTAATCGTCAAGCATTGGTAGACAAAAACAAAAATTCAATTACAACTGGGTGTTGAGCCCGACTTTGGCGTTTTGCGGCAACAACGGCGAAAAGACGTCAAGGGTGCCCCCTCGTAAAGTAAATTTTCCCCCTCCGGATTCAGCCAGGATCGTTCCGACAACCAGTTGATTCCGCCCCGGCGTTCAGGCGGTTGCCCGGTTGCCGGGACCGGGTGACGGTTGTCCCGGACCGGCCGCCAGCGTCTCCCGAATCCGTTCAATATGGATGGCCGTTTCCTCGGCTTCCCGGGTGCGTCCTTCCGCCATTTGTCCCAAACCCTGACCGCTTTCCCGTTCGGCCA
>JACMKY010000235.1 GCA_014379925.1 Cytophagales bacterium
CCGTCTTTATTGCCTTCCTGCGCTCTGCCGGCGATGTTTTGCGAACAGGGATCAATGATATTGTTGCCCGCCAGCGTTGATACTTTGCCGCCCGCGATTTTGATAACCCGGTGCAGCCGAATGTCCGTAAATAATATCTCGCCCTTTTGATTGGTGATAATCGCCGAAGCGGGATCAACGAATTCAGCTTTGGCGGCATCGCCCGGCGTGTAAACCGGACACCATTTTCTTTTATAAGGCTGACCGGCGATGCTGGTGAACGCTCCGGCGGCGAGGTCTATTTTTCCGATAAAACGGGCGAATCCGGCGGCGGAATAAATGATATTTCCCTGGCTGTCCGTGGTGATGGCTGAAATATCGTGCGGCAGAATAAACTTCCCGTCAGGTGTTTTTAAGGTTGAAACCACGCCGCCCGCGATTTTTCTGATGACGCTGAAGCGGGAAGCGGAATTTTTGTCGTATTTTGGAGCCGAGCCGTTGCGGTCGCTCAAATAGAAGCCGTCGGTTATGTAATTACTGCCGATAGCGTCCTTTATCTTATCGTAGCTGCTGGTGACATAGATATTGTCTTTACTGTCAATCGTCATTAAATCAATCAGATTAAGTCCAGCGGCGGCGAGTGGTCCGTCTTCCAACTTGTAACCGTATTGCTGTCCGGCGAACAGTTTTATTTCAGCTTTATGATCGGCGGAAACCGTTATTTTATAAACGGCGGTTCCGCCCAGTTCGGTCGCGTAAAGATTGTCTTTGGAATCAATGATGAGGTTAGTCCAAGTCTGATCCATCCCGCCGATGGCCGGACCTTGTTTTGAAAGGTCTGTGACGGTTCCGTCGGGCGCGATTTTCAGCATCCCGTATTTGCGCGTCACAAAAATATTGTCTTTGCTATCAACGACAATGTACTGCGGCTCTGAAACAGTTTTACGCTCTTGCGCTTGAGCGGACAAATTAATTCTTAAGACGATAACAGCGAAAAGTATTAAGTTTTTCATAAGTTTTCAAGAAGTACAGTATTGTTTTTAATTTTTGGCCAAATCTGGAATTAGCTGCACTGCTCAATCGGCGTAAGCGTATATTTTTCGGTTCCGCCGCCCGAATATCCGGCGGCAGTCCCTTCGCCCTGTCCGGTCATCGTTCCCGGTTTGTGCAATCCGCCCGGCACAGCACGGCTTTATCCGGGTTGGTTACCCCGCTTGGCGTCGGCGACGAATTTCTCGCTGCGCGGCGACCGTTCTCGTTACGATCACGTTCCGCGTAATAACTATTTCATTACTGCTTCCCGTACGTAATCCCTTGCCAGTCGTCGGTGCGGAACGGGGAGGCGGGCAATCCCTCCCGGTTGTAGAGATTGGGAAACGGACTGTTCCCCCAATCGTAGCGCACGGCGACGGGCGCGGGCACTTGGTCGCTGCGGAGCACCAGCGTGTTGCCGTCCAATTTTCCCTTCGCCCAGACAAACTTTTTGTCGGCGCCGGCAATGGCAAAGCCCTTCAGGTACGCTCCGGACAAATCTTTCAGCGCCAGACCGCCGCCGGTATTCTTGAACTTCAATCGGACTTGGTTGCCTTCCGTAGTCATCGATTCGTAGAGCGGGCCGGAATACACCACCTGGTTGTCGCCGTAGGCCACCTTGCGAGCGACCAGGGCCAGGCGTTTGCCCACGTCCTGCTTGTTGCGCGGGTGGATGTCGTCGGGATTGCCAATGTCGATGGCCACGGCCATGCCCGTCTTAGGCACCGAAAGCGCCATGGTCTGGGCTTCGCGAAGTTCGGCCCAATCGTAGTCACCGGGCTGGTCCTGGTCCTTCTGGTAATTGGCCAACTGTACGAACAGGAAGGGAAAATCGTAACCCCATTGGGACCGCCAGTCCCGGATCATCGCCGGAAACAACGTACGGTACTGGTACGCGCGGTTCGCGTTGCTTTCGCCCTGGTACCAGATGGCTCCCTTGATGGCGTACGGCGCGAGGGGGGCAATCATGGCGTTGTACAACGCCGTTGGGGTATTGTGCGAACCACCCGGAAAGGGACTCTTGGGCATGTGGCGGGTGTCAAAAGCCGTTTGATAGGGCCAGTCACCCGCCAGCGAAACGGTTTGGCCACCGGCCTCCGCGTAAACCTCTTCCGGTTTGCCGCCGAAGCCGCCGCCGCCGCCGGTATCCAGCACCCGCACGGTGATCACGTTGCGACCGGCCTTGACCAACGAGGCGGGTACCGCGTACGTCCGCGGCTTGTTGTACCCATCGGTGCTGCCCACCCGCACGCCGTTGAACCAGGTGGTATCGCGGTCATCAATTCGGGACAGGGCGAGCGTCAACGGCTTGCCGGCCTGCTCGGACGAAAGCGTGATTTCCTTCCGGAACCACACAATGCCGTCGAAGTCACTCATTTCTTTGGTCTCTTCCCAAAGCCCGGGCACTTTCATCGTCGTCCACCCTTTCGCTTCGAACGCCGGATCGGCCCAGGTTTTTCCATCGGGTAGGTAGCCCCGGTCCTTGCTGGCGGCGCTTTTTTGCCAGGCGTCCATCCTGGCGTTGTATTCGGCCTGTACCCGGTTGATGTCGCCCTGGCTGGCAGCCAGTTCCGCGATTTTTGTCCCGAATTCCGGAAGCGCCTTCAGGGCATTGCTACTCGTCCAGGCTTCGGCGAGCGTACCACCCCATTCGGTGGAGATCAGACCCACGGGAACGTCGTACTGCTTTTGCAGGTCGCGTCCGAAGAAGTAGGCAACCGCCGAAAAATCCCCGGCGGTTTGCGGGCTGCATACCCGCCACCCGTCGCTGTTGAAATCCGTTTGCGGGGCAAAGGCAACGGCATTTTTCACGTCGAGGAAGCGAATCCGGGGGTGGTTGGCGTTGGCGATCTCCCGCTCGAAATCATTCGCCTCCCGCAGAGGCCATTCCATGTTCGACTGCCCCGATGCGAGCCACACGTCGCCCACGAGAATGTCGCGAACCACCAGGGTATTTTTGCCCCGGATGGTCATCTCGTAGGGGCCGCCGGCGGGCGTGGCGGGCAGCGTTACGGTCCACTTGCCGTCGGCACCCGGTTTGGCGGGGTAGGATTGGCCCCGGAAGGTGACGGTGACTTTTTCGCCCGGATCGGACCAGCCCCAAAGGGGCAACGGGACGTCGCGCTGAAGCACCATGTGATCGCCCACCAGTTTGGGAAGCCGCACGGCGGCGGGGGAGGAATGCGCACCCAGGCAACCCAGGAGCGCCCAAGTGAGGATACGTACGCGAAAGTTCATTGAATGAAGAAATTAGGTAAAAACCGGCGGTTAATATACCATTAAACAAATAAAATACAACGTGCCGGTCGGGCCTCAAATCTCCACTTTTTCCTTTTGCCGTTTCAGGTTAGTCAGCATTCCTTCCGTCATCTGATCCAAACTAAACGCGGGTTGCCAGCCCCAATCTTGCCGGGCCGCGGCATCGTCGATGCTTTTGGGCCACGAATCGGCAATTTGCTGCCGGAAGTCGGGCCGGTAGGTGATTCGAAAATCGGGGACGAACTTGCGGATGGACTGGGCAAAGTCGCGGGGAGCGAGGCTGTTGCCCGCCAGGTTATAACCCGAACGCACCTTGACGCGATCCGCATCGGCTCCCATCAGTTCGAGGGTCGCCCGGAGGGCATCGGGCATGTAGAGCATCGGCAGGCAGGTATCGGCGGTAAGAAAACATTCGAACGGTACCCCTTCCGCGGCTTTGTGGTAGATGTCCACGGCGTAGTCAGTAGTGCCGCCGCCCGGCCGGGCCTGGTAACCGATCAGTCCCGGATAGCGCAGGCTGCGCACATCCACGCCGTGTTTTCGGAAGTAGTATTCGCACCAGCGCTCGCCAGCCAGCTTGCTGATGCCGTAAACCGTGCCGGGGTCGGTGACCGTGTGCTGGGGCGTGGCGTGGTCGGGGGTACGCGGACCGAAGACCGCGATGGAACTGGGCCAGTATACTTTCGCCAGTTTCTTTTCCACCGCCGCGTCGAGCACGTGGAGCAGGCCGTTTACGTTGAGGTCCCAGGCCCGTTTCGGATGCTGCTCGCCGGTGGCCGACAGCATCGCCGCCAGGAGATAGACCTGAGTGATCCGGTGCTGGTCCAGAATGGCGCCCAGGCGGGAAGGGTTCAGTACGTCCAGCTGCTCGAAAAGGCCCGCTTCCCCGTTCTCCTTGGGTGGGTGGACGTCCGAGGCAACCACGTTGTCGGTTCCGTAAGCTTGCCGAAGCGCCCCGGTCAACTCCGAGCCGAGCTGCCCGTTGGCTCCGATAACCAGAATCTTGTCCGCGCGAATTTCCATCCGCCAAAATTAGGGTTGAACGACCACATTCCCAGAACGAAATCCGCTTTTTGAATTTGGCAACCAGGTCACACCGAAAAGTACGGTCGAAAAACCCGCTACCCACGAGTGCATTGAACGAGGCAAATTACCGACCGCCCTATTGACTCAGTTGGTGAACCCCAATGTCCGGCTTGCGGTGGTCGGCCGCTGCCGGGCGGGGAACGGGCTTTCCCCAAAAATCCCCGGTGGGCACCCCAACGGCCGACGTTGGAAGCGGCAGCCCCGCGCCAAGCAGGGGCGAACTGGGTTGCAGCTGGTAAGACCGAAGTTGGGCGAGGCGGCGGGCATTGCCGATGGTTTCGTTTTCTCCCATCCGACTCACCTTCGGATCCGCGAACAAGCCAGTGTCCTTGCCTTCCGCCCGTTCCTGTCCCGTGCCCGTTCGCCAGGCTTCCAGGCTGTGGTATTCTTTGCCTCCGTATCGAAGGCGAAACTTTCCGTCGGTACCCCAGTACGCATTGCTTCGAAATACCATGCCTTGCTGCTTCGGTTCGATCTCTACCAACGGAGCCGTGCCGTTGGCGATGAACAGGTTGTTATAAAAACGGAAGTTGGCGTTGGGCGCCCGGCTTCCCGAACCTACCCAGATCGCTTTGGGACTGGCGTTGGCGGCGGGCGACGTGAGAATAGTGTTGTGGTAAACGTCAATTTCCGTAACGGGCAGGCCGCTGGTGCCGATGTGGATGGCTCCGTAGGCGTGCTTGCGGGCATCGTTTTCACTGATGCAGTAGCGGATCACGTTGTGGCTCAGTTCGTGGGGCGCTCCCTCGTAGTTCCACATCAGGTACCCCGGGCCGTCGTTGTCGTGGCTGTAACAATACTGAACCACTGAATTGGTTACCCCGCCGTCGAGGTCAAAGGCCCCGCCGTCGGCCACGCCGCCGGTCCGGTTCGCGTAGCCTTCGCAATGTTGAATGATTACCCGGTTGGAGGCGTGGGTCCAGATGGCGCACGGCCCGCCGGTCTGTCCGGCATTGAGGGCGCCATTCCGGTAAGACACGCAGTACTCGATGAGGCCGCCGTCGGTGTCGTCGAGCAGGATGCCGCTGCCACTGTGGTTGGCAGTGTAGGCTGGATCGCCGGGGTTGTCGTGCGCCAAGCAATCCACGATGGTCACGTTCTCGTTGCCGTAGTCTTTGGAGTCGGTTTTCCAACTGGCACTCAGGTAGATGCCGTAGTACATATTGTCGTACGCCACGCACCGTTCAATGCGCACGTTCCGGAAGCCGTACCGCGCCCCCGCCGTCGCCGAGACGCCGGGCAGGTCGGTGGGGATGCCCCCCACGTAGATACCCGCCCACCGGAAGCGGCTGGCTTCCACGTTTTCGATCCGGATGCCCTGAATTTTGCCGTTGCCGGGACGGTCGTTGATCACCTTGACGCCGTATCCTCCGTTGCGGGTCCGATCTTCGCCGGTCACGACCAGGTCGCGGATGACGATCCAACCCAGGTTCCTGATCAGGATGCCGTTGCCCAGTCCGGCCCGGAGGGTGGCTTTGCCGCTGCCGTAGGAACCCAACGTGAGGTACCCATTGCCGCTTGTGCGGGAGCGATCATCAATCACCAGGTTTCCCTCGAACGTTTCACCGCCCCGGAAAAGGACGCGATCGCCCGGCGCGAACCGGGCTGAATCAACCCGGGCGATGCTGCGCCAGGGTTGATTTTCCGTCCCGGGATTGCTATCCGTTCCCTCGCTACTCACGTGGTAGTCGGTACTCCAATCTGTGGTCACCCCCGTCAGTAAGACGAATAGCGTCAGTAACAAACGAAGGTTGGTACGCATTGGGGGATGAAGTGAGTGTACCGCGGCTTTTCAGTTACGACTGCCTCATGCAAGTTGGAAGCGCAGTACGCGGGACGGATTTACCGGGCGAAAACGCACGGAGAATCCGTCGTAGTGTTGGATATTTTTAAAACCTGATCAATCTGAAACCTGGTTGAGTCCGCGTTTGGCTATCCTTTCACCTACGTCGAATCCTGAACGGAAAACGCCCGACGTTTCATCGGCGCTTGGTCACCCTTCCTCATACGCCCAGTCGATTCCCGTTTTCATATCTTTGATCACCAACCCTTGCGTTTTGAAATAACCCCGGATTTTGTCCACCTTATCGTATTCCTTGGCGGCTTTGGCTTCGCGGTACAACTCGAGCAGGGAAACGATCAGCTCGTCGGGATTGGCGCTCTTCTCCTCCCTCAACCCCAGGATCTCTTCGGTAAAGGTGATGAAAGTGGTAGTTAAACGGTTGAAAGTTTCTTCTCCCAGCGCGGCGGCTTGGAGTCCGCCCGTGTGGATGGAATTGATTTTCTTCAGCAGGTTAAACAGGTTGGCCACCACGACCGCCGTGTTCAGGTCGTCGTCCATTCCCTTGGTACACCCTTCGCAGAGTGCGTTCACTTCCTGCCGGTTTCTTTCGTCGGCGGCGACCGTTTCGTCGGGGGCGTAGGCCAGTTGGCGCGCGATGCGCAGGCCGTTCATCAGCCGCCGGTAGCCCTTCTGCGCCGATTGCAAGGCTTCATTCGAGAAGTCGAGTGGGCTGCGGTACTGCGCCTGCAACACGAAAAACCGAACCGTCATGGGCGTATACGCCTGTTGAAGCAGGGCGTGGTTGCCGCTGAACACCGCGTTGAGGTTGATAAAGTTGCCCAACGAACGGCCCATCTTCTGCCCGTTGATGGTGATCATATTGTTGTGCAGCCAGTACTTGGCCGGCTCAGTACGGTGACCCGCCTGCGATTGCGCAATTTCGCATTCGTGGTGGGGGAAGATCAGGTCCATGCCGCCGCCGTGGATGTCGAACCGGTTGCCCAGGTACTTGGCACCCATGGCCGAACACTCGAGGTGCCAGCCCGGGAAGCCCACCCCCCAGGGCGACGGCCAGCGCATCAGGTGCTCGGGGGCGGCGTTTTTCCAGAGGGCGAAATCCAGCGGATTGCGCTTTTCCCGTTGGCCGTCCAGGTCGCGGGTGCCGGCCAGCATGTCTTCCGGCACCCGTCCCGACAGCACACCGTACGGCCGGTGCTCGTTGTATTTGAGCACGTCGAAGTAGACCGAGCCGTTGGCCTCGTAGGCCAGGCCGCCGCGCAGAATGGCTTCCACGAGGGCAATCTGTTCGGGAATGTGGCCGGAAGCCCGCGGTTCGATGCTCGGATGCCGCACGTTGAGCCGGTCCATGTCAGCGTGGAAACTGTCCGTGTAGCGCTGTGCCACCTCCATCGGCTCCAGTTGCTGGAGTTTGGCTTTCCGGGCAATCCGGTCCTCCCCTTCGCCGGCCACCTCGTCGGAAAGGTGGCCCACGTCGGTGATGTTGCGCACGTAGCGCACCCGGTAGCCAAGCGACTGGAGGTAGCGGAACAACACGTCAAAGACAATGTAGGCGCGGGCGTGGCCCAGGTGCGCGTCGCCGTAGACGGTGGGGCCGCAGACGTACATGCCCACGAAGGGCGGGTTGAGGGGTTCGAAAAGTTCTTTCTGTTTGGTAAGCGTATTGTAAAGACGGAGGTTGGGCGACATGGGAATGGGGGACTTCGGACTGGTTGATGGCGGATCGGTTCGTTCCACCGCACCCGTCGGCGCCGATGCGGTCGGACTCGGGGATCAATCGCGGGCTGTTCGTCGAAATAATCCGGAGCAAAGGTAGGGATATTCACCAGAATCACTGGTGAGGAAGTTGGCAACGGGCAGTAAGCAGTGGCCAACCGGTCCGCAATCCGAAATCTACTATCTTTGGCCGTTGTTTGACCGTTGTTCGGAATGAAGCTAGTAGAAGTGGGCGACAACCCGCGTTGGAAAAAAGAATTTCTGCGGCTTCCCGTCCGGTTGTACCGCGACGAGCAGAACTGGATTCGTCCCCTCGACACCGACGTGGAAAACGTGTTTGATCCCCGGAAGAACCAGTATTTCGGCCACGGCGAATGCATCCGTTGGCTCTTGCTGGACGAACGGGGTCAGACCATCGGCCGGGTGGCGGCTTTCATCGACCGGAACACGGCGCATACCCACGAACAGCCCACGGGCGGCCTGGGCTTTTTCGAGTGCATCGACGACCAGCGGGCCGCCTTCCGGCTCTTCGATGCCGGCAAAACCTGGCTGCAATCCCGGGGAATGGAAGCAATGGACGGCCCGATCAACTTCGGGGAACGCGACAACTGGTGGGGACTGCTGGTCGAAGGATTTGACTACGAACCGACGTATTGCATGCCCTATACGAAGGCGTACTACATTCCCTTTTTCGAAGGATACGGCTTCCGGGATTACTTCCGGCAGCACACCTACGGCCGACCGGCCAAGGGCCTGGGCGTGGCGGAGTCAGTTCACCAACGCGCCCAGCGGGTATACCAGAATCCGGCCTATCAATTCCGGCACCTCGACAAGCAACACCTCGACCAGTACGCCGAGGATTTCCGTACCATCTACAACAAGGCCTGGGTGAAACACGACGGGGTGAAGGAAATGTCGGAGCAGCAGGCCCGGGCGATCATCGGCAAGCTGAAGCCGATCATGGATCCCGAAATTATCTGGTTTGCCTACTACGACAACCAGCCGGTCGCCTTCTTCATCGTGTTGCCCGAATTCAATCAGATCGTCAAGCACCTGAACGGCAAGCTCGACCTGATCGGGAAACTGAAGTTTCTGTGGCACAAGCGGCGCGGGACGGTAAAGAAGGTGTTCGGGGTAGCGTTCGGCGTGGTGCCCGAGCACCAGGGCAAAGGCGTGGAAAGTGCCATTACGCTGGCCTACACCACCATCGGCTGGAAAGACACCTTTCCCTACGAAGAGTTCGAAATGAACTGGATCGGCGATTTCAACCCGGCCATGATGCGCTTCGTGACGCAGGTAGGCGGAAAAATCAAGAAAACCCACGTCACCTACCGCCTCCTCTTTGATCCGAACCAGGCATTCAAGCGCGCCCGGGAGATAGGCAGCAGGCAGTTGGCAATAGGCAGTAGGCAGTAGGCAGTTGGCAGTTGGCAGTTGGCAGTTGGCAAGGAAAGAAGAACCGGCAATATCGAACAAGAATAACTACGTCGTTACGAACGCAACCTTTTGCTTTTTATTTTTGATTGCCAACTGCCTACTGCCGACTATTTAAACTCATTCACTCATAAACCCATAAACGCCCATGAGCCTTTTGGTTATCGGATCGGTCGCGTTCGACGCGCTGGAAACCCCCTTCGGAAAAACGGACCGAATCATCGGTGGCTCGGCCACCTACATCACCCTGGCGGCTTCCTACTTCACCAAGAAGGTGAACCTGGTGGCCGTGGTGGGCGACGACTTCCTGGCCTCGGACATTGCGATGCTGCAGCGCCACGGCATCAACACCGAAGGGCTGCAGGTTAAACCGGGCGAAAAAAGTTTCTTCTGGTCGGGCCGTTACCACAACGACATGAACACCCGCGATACGCTGACCACCGAACTGAACGTGCTGGCCGACTTCGATCCCGTCATTCCCGAGTCCTACCAGAATTGCCGGTACCTGATGCTGGGCAACGCCACCCCGTCCGTCCAGCGCACGGTAATCGGGCGGCTGCGCCAGCGGCCCAAACTGATCGTCATGGACACGATGAACCTGTGGATGAATATTGCCTGGGATGACCTGATGGAGACGCTCAAACTGGTGGACGTACTCACCATCAATGACGAGGAAGCCCGGCAGTTGTCGAAGGAATATTCGCTGGTAAAAGCGGCCAAGAAGATCCGGCAGATGGGTCCGAAGGTGCTCATCATCAAGAAGGGCGAGCACGGGGCCTTGCTCTTCCACGAGAACCAGGTCTTTTTCGCCCCCGCCCTGCCCCTGGAAGAAGTGTTCGATCCCACCGGCGCGGGCGACACCTTCGCGGGCGGCTTCATCGGCTACCTGGCCAGCACCGGCGACGTCTCGTTCGACAACATGAAGCGGGCACTCATCTACGGCTCGGCCCTGGCTTCGTTCTGCGTGGAAAAATTCGGTACCGAACGCATCGTGAACCTCTCACCCGAGGAAATGGAAGACCGCGTGCAGGAGTTCGTCGACCTGGTGCAGTTTGAGATCGTGGTGGGTTGAGGCGCCGGTATCGCCAATGGCCGGCAACCAACGGCTGGTTATTCCAAACATCAGCCCCGGCGGAATCGCCGGAGGGGAAGCAGTCCCGGCACTTCCCGCCGGTACCGATGGTAGGCATCGCCAAATTCAAGCAGGAGTTTTCGTTCTTCCAGCCGGCTCCCAACGACGGTGTACGCCGTTACGCACAGGGCCGTGACCAGGTTGGCCAGAAGGGGCAGGTAAGCAAAAATACTCCAGACTACCAGCAACGTGCCGAAGTACAGGGGATGGCGCACGTAACGCAGCAGGCCATCCTGCCGAAATACGCTGGGCGGCGGCAAGCCGGAAACCAAACGACGCACGCCGGTGAACTCTTTCATGTCGTACCCGATGAGCGACCGTACCACCAGCGCCAACCCCGTCAAGGCCATCGCTCCCCCGAGGAAAGACAGCACCGGGTAGACGGGTAGCAGCCGGTAGGCGGGAATGGAAACCTGGTAGGTGACGAGGAGGATGAGCGTCCAGGAAGAAAACGCGTTGTACACCACCCGGTAAGCCCGGAACAGTCCGCTCAGGTGTTGCTCCACCCACCGCTTCACGGTCAGGGAGGCCAGCAGGCTGTGTACCGCCCCGTAGACAAACCAGAACAAAGCCAGCAGGAGATAGGGCGTTGGGGCGGGCATGGTCAGGAAACGGCCTGTTCGTTCACGTCGCGCGGCTCTCCGGCGGCTTTGCCGCCGTTATTCAAGCCCGGTGCTTCGTGGTCGGAAACGGGAATGCTTTCCGTCTTTTCGGTGAAGAAGCGTTTTTGCATCAACAGGATAATGAATACCCCAACGAAGATAGACGCGTCGGCCACGTTGAAGATGGGCCAAAGCGAGGCCCCGTGTCCACCGAAAAGAGGAACCCAGTCGGGAATAATGCCCTCCCAGATGTCGAGGTAAAACATATCCACCACTTGGCCGTGGAACCAGGGCGTGGGCGTGCCCGCGGGAGCGTTGTCGAGCCACACGCCGTAGAAAGTGCTGTCAATCACGTTGCCAACGGCACCGCCCAGGATCAGGGCCGTGCACCAAAGCAGGCCCTGGTGAACCCCTTTCCGGGCCATCATCAGCAGGTAATAGCCAATGGCGACCATTGCCGCCAGCCGGAAAAGGCTCAGCGCCAGTTTGCCGTACTCCGAACCCAGTTGCAAACCAAAGGCCATTCCCGGGTTGGTCACGTAATGAATCTTGAACCAGTCGCCGAAAACGGGAATGTGGTTGCCCAGTTCCAGGTTAAAATGCACCAGCATCTTGACCGATTGGTCGATGACAATTACCAGCAGGCTCAACAAAAAATATCGGTAATGCTTCATTCGGTTCGGAAATTGGGGAAAGAAGATTTTCCAAAAATAAGGATTTGTTCGGATTTCGACGGTACATCATCCCCGGTAACGGAGGGGGCATTGCGTTTTCGCCGGTAGTGCGCGGCGCGTTTTACCCATCCCCACCGGGCCTCATTTGGCAAGCAGTCCGTGGGGGTCACTTTTCACGGGCCTTCTTCCGGCGCGTTCTTTCTTTTTTTATCAAGTTGAATTCGCGGCTGCTCTGCCCGGCCACCGACGTGTTTTCCTCAGCCCGGCGAAACAGGTAGGGCATCACCGCTTCCACGGGTCCGTAGGGAACGTATTTGGCCACGCGGTAGCCCGCCTCGGCCAGGTTGTAGGAAATGTTGTCGCTCATGCCGTAGAGCTGGGCAAACCACACGTTCGGATCATCGGGCGCGATGCCCCGCCGCCGCATTTCCTCGATCAGCAGCAAACAGCTGTTCTCGTTGTGGGTGCCCAGGCAAAGCGCCACGCGGGGGCGCGCGGCGAGGCACCACCCGGCCGCCCGGTCGAAGTCGCGGTCGGCGGCTTCCTTGTCCGGCTGGATGGGATCGGCGTAGCCCCGTTGGGCAGCCCGGCGGCTTTCCTTCTCCATGTACGCGCCCCGAACCAGCTTGACTCCCAGGAAGTACCCGTTTGTCTCCGCCCGCCCGACGGCTTCCTTCAGGTTATCCAAACTCGCCCGGCGGTACATCTGGAAGGTGTTGAAAACGAAGGTCTCGGTCCGGTTATACCGTTCCATCATTTCGTAGGCCAGCCCGTCAATGACATCCTGAATCCAGCTCTCCTCCCCGTCGAAAAACACCCGTACTTTCCGGTCGGCGGCCCGCCGGCAAATCGCGTCTACCCGTTCTTTGGCTTGCTCGAAAGCCGTCTTCTCGGCCGCCGTCAGGGCGACGCCGCCCTGCACTTTCTCCAGCAGATCGGCCGAAGCGATGCCGGTCACCTTGAACACGGCGAAGGGAATGTGTTCGGACTGCCCCGCTTTCTCGATGGTGGCCAGGGTTTCCTGCGTGGTGCGGTTGAACCCGGCTTCGGTCTTTTCGCCTTCCACCGAGTAATCCAGGATGGTGCCAATACCGAATCGGCCGAGTTCCTGAATGGTTGCTTCGCATTCCCGGATGGTTTCACCCCCGCAGAAATGCGCGAAGACGGTATACTTGATGGGTGCCTTGACCGGCAGACGCAGCTTCAGCGCCGCTTGCATGAGCGACGTACCAAGCCGGACGAGGCCATTATTGTTCATACTGGCAAACAACCAGTACATCTTTTCCAGGGCCCCGTCCGACTTGGCGGAAAACGCAATGGACGTGTCCTCGAACGAGACCCGGATGGCATCCCGCGGGGCGGACTGGTGAGGATTATTCGGTTGTTGGAGATCGGCTCCTGACGGTGGTTGGGTGACGGGCATAGTGTACCTGAAAAGACGAAATGAATACCAAAGGTACGACAAAACACCAACTGCAAAAGATCGAACTTTTGGGATAACCCGGGAATAATCCTTACCTTTCGCGGTCACCGACTTCCTAACAACGGAAATTCCGGTTCGGGCTTTCAACCTTCCCCAGGAAACCACCCTTAGACGCATCGCGCATGAATTCTACTTTGGACATTTCGCCGCTGACGGATTGGATCACCCTCGACGGCAAACCCTTTATCATTGCCGGTCCGTGCAGCGCTGAATCGGAAGAGCAGTTGCGGCAAACTGCCTTGGCCCTGAAAAACCTCAACCAAGCCGGTTCCCGCGTGCACGCCATCCGGGCGGGCGTCTGGAAACCGCGCACCCGGCCCAACAGCTTCGAGGGAATGGGTGAAGCGGCCTTGCCCTGGATACAGACCGTACGCAAGGAAGTTGGGTTGCCCTTCGCCACCGAAATAGCCACTCCTCAGCACCTGGAACTGGCCTTGAAATACGGCATCGACTTCGTGTGGATCGGCGCCCGCACTACCGTAAATCCCTTCACGGTGCAGGAAATCGCCGATGCCCTGCGCGGCGTAGACATTCCGGTGCTCATCAAAAACCCCATCAACCCCGAACTGGCGCTTTGGGTGGGGGCCATCGAGCGCATCCAGCGGGCCGGGGTGAAGAAAATTGCCGCCATTCACCGGGGTTTTTCCACCCACCAGCCTTCCAAGTACCGGAACTTGCCGCTGTGGCAAATTCCCATCGAACTAAAAAGCATTTTCCCGAACCTGCCCATCATCGGCGATCCGAGCCACATTGCCGGCAAGCGGGAGTTCCTGGCCGAACTGGCCCAGAAGGCCATGGACATCAACTACGACGGCCTGATCATCGAGTCGCACATCAACCCGGCGGTGGCCCTCAGCGACGCCGCTCAGCAGCTCACCCCCGCCGCGCTGGGCGACCTGCTGGCCCGTCTGCAGGTGCGCCAGGCCCGCACCACCAGCCCGGAGACGCAGGGCCAGATGGAAGAACTCCGCAACCGCATGGACCGGGCCGACCGCGAAATCATCGAAGCCATCGCCAACCGCATGGCGATCGTGGAGGAGGCCGGTGAACACAAGCGCGACCACAACATCGCCATCTTCCAGGTAGAACGCTGGAACGAGGTGTTCAAAACCCGGGCTGATTGGGGAGAGAAGATGCACCTCAACAAGGAATTCGTCGCCGAACTCTATAAGGTGATCCACCTCGAATCCATCCGCAAACAGACGGAGGTGATGCACAGCGCCAACAGCGGAGAGGTATAGGGCGGACGGTCGGAAGATAACAAATGGATAGCATTACGCAACAGTTGCCGCTAAACCACGCTTGAAGGGGGACTTATTTTTATTGAACGGTTATTTATCTTCCTTGTAAACAAGTGTAATGTAACCAAGTGTAATTTAGTTATCTGATGATAAGATCGACATCGGACACCATTCATCCTTGACCGGAGAGCCCTATGCCCACTACGGAAACACGGGAAAGATTCATTGCCCGGGTC
>JACMKY010000236.1 GCA_014379925.1 Cytophagales bacterium
TAATTCCCGTGCCCAGTGGCAGCGGCCATTTCAATTGTTCTCATTGCTCATTCTGGTGCTGACCCTTTACTTGTGGGCAAAGATGTGGGGCACCTCCGCCGAAAAAAGAATTCAAGCCCGGGAATAGGTTTATGTTGGCGTAGCCCATTGGCACGGCCAGCAACCAACCCGCTCACTACTATTGCCTCTCCACCCGAATGACGGCCCGCGGCCTTGCCTCGGGGGCGGCCGCGCTGGGGTAGGGCCGCACGTCAATCAGCGTAACCCGGTAGCCTTCCGCGCCCAACGTGACGCGCGTCTTCTCCGGTTTGTAGGACCCTGCCTTCGGATCGCAACCAAGACAAAGCGTGTCTTGCGCCTGATGGGCGCCTTTGCTGGCCGTAAACATCACCTGGGCATTGCCCGCCCAAATGCATTCCGCGTTGGTTGGACAGCGGCTGTCCCGAATGGCATCTACCCGCAGGGTGACCCCGTGCTTGAAAAGGGCCGAACTTTCCACGGCTATTACCCTGGTAGTAACCGGCAAGGTTTCCCTTTGCTGGCAACTTACGGCCAATGATGTACCCACCACGACCGCAAAAAAATAACGTTTGATTGGCGTGTCCATCCCGGTTTACGTTCACCTACCAGGACCCCGTTGGATTGGGAAGGGTTGGAATGCCCGTCGAATTTTATTTCGCAACCCTGGCCTTGGTCCGACAGGGTTGGTCCGGTGGATCACTGCCCGCGTTCAACCAGGCCCGCCTGACGGGTAGCCTCATCAACGGAACGTGGATGTTCCTTTTTTCAGGCGGTGGACAATCCCGGGCTCCGGTCAACCTCAGTACCGCCAGCTCGTCAGGTCGGCCCCGGCGGGGTGGTGCTTTTGCAGGCGCTCCAGGATCTTGGGTACGTACATCTGGTTGTAGCGCAGGCGCGAGAGGGCGTTGGGCAGTTTGGGATCGCCGTTCCAGCAGTGTTCCGCCCGGTCGCCGTACTTCACCTCGCCCGCGTAGTAAGGATTCTTGGTGGCCTCCAGAAATTCCTCGGTCAGGTACACGGCATTGTTGAGGTAGTAATTGTCCATGTCGCCGCAGTAGAGGTGGATTTTCCCCGCCAGCTTGGGACCCAGCTTCGCCCAGTCGCGGGCCATGATGTAGCGCAGGTCGTACTTCTCACGCCACTGTTTGGCCACGTTTGAATCAATGTCGCCCGTCAGCTTGTCCCAGATGCGCCGCGGGTAGCCGTCCGGGCCCACTGGCGAATACACCGCCTCCCAGATGTCGAACTGGCCGCCCGACCGGCTTTTGGTACCCAGGGCCAACTCCCGGTGGTTGATCTCCTCCAAAGTAGCGCTCACGTGGCCGAGGTAGTTGCGGTGGCCGGGGCGGGGGGTGCGCTTGTGGTTGCTTTTCAGGTAGTAAGCATTCAAATCCTGGTAGAGGTTGACCACGGTGTAGGCGCGGAAATCGATCGGGTCGGGGCAGGCCGCGAAGCATCCGTTGTATTCGTCGGGATACGCCACCTGCGCCGCCAGCGCCTCCCAGCCGCCCGTGGAACCGCCGTAGAGAAAGCGCGCCCAGCCCTGCCCGATGCCACGAAACTGCTGCTCGATGTAGGGGATCAGCTCGTACGTGATGGCGTCGCCGTAGGGACCGAGGTTTTCGGAATTCACCGCGTACGAATCGTCGTAGTAGGGATTGGCGTGCTGGATTTCGATGATGAGCATCCGGGGAAACGTCAGGCCGGTCCACTCCTGGTAGAACTGGTGCGCGTACTCCTGCTGAATTTTGTTGTAGCCCGCCAGTTGGAAACGCGCCGCGTAATCGGGTTTCAGCGCCGGATCGGGCGGCTCCGGACGGAAGCCGCCGAAATCGTCGGGGTAGTGGCCGTGAAAGACGGCCAGCGGATAACGGGCGTTGGGATGGGTGTCGAAGCCCTCGGGCAGCAACACGTGGGCACCCAGGTACATTGGGCGGCCCCAGAACTTCGACAAGCGTTCGCTCTTGAGCCTCACGTGCCGGATGTACTTGGTATCCTTGGCTTCGGGAATGGGCGCAATGACCTTGTCCAGCGCAATGGCCACGCGCGGCAACTTCGGATCCCAGCGGATCTTGCGCGGGGTGCTGTAGAGGTTGCCCGGCGCGCGGTTCCACTGCTGGCCTTCGCCGCGGTCCATCGGCAGCTTGACCACGTGGCCGTCGGCGCGGTTAAACGTCTCGTAGCGGTGCAGCAGGGCCTGTACGTAGTACTCCCCCGGCTTCAACCCGGCCAGGCTCCGGACCGGATACCCGAAAGCCGCCGTATCCACCACAACCGACCGGCCGGGTTGCAGACCTTCCACGTCCATCCCGAACACCAGTTGCGTGGCGGGCCCGTCGGCGATCTGGAAGCGCGGTTCGGCGGTGGAATCCGTGGACAGCAGCAGCAGCAGCCGGCCGTCGAGGGGCGTTTTGCTGGCCGTATCCGGGAGCGTGACGACAAAACCCGGTACGTCGCCCCCTTGGTTGGCGGGCTGGCAACTGGGAAGACCGATTATCAGAACCACCGCCGTGGCCAGGCAAGCGAAAGAGGATTGGACAAAATTCTTGGTGGGCATCAGCTTAGGATTAAAGAGGAAAACAGGAATAAATGGGTGACGAAAGGCCAATCAACCAAATATCCGGTTCCTAAACAACCAACCGACCAAATTTTCTTGACAAAACGTTCTCGTCAACGGTCGATCGTCCGCCGCAAAAACAAGTTGGCCATGGACAATCGACTGCTGGCGGTGAACTATGCATTAGAATCCGCCGAACTTGAGGCTTACGTTGCCCGCGGGGGCGCTCAACTGGGCGTCGGTGATGCCGCTGGTGTTCGAACCGCGGATGAAGCGGTAGCTGGCTCCCGCCCCGAAGCGAAACCAACGGGTCAGATTCACTTCCACGTTGGCGCCGGGTTCCACCACGAAGAATCCGCTGTTGTCGTAGCCGTAATCCTGCCAGTCCTGGTTGTTGTTGTTGATGCCGTGAACGTACTTGCCAACGCCCCCCGCACCCACCAGGGTGTTGAAGGACGGGTGCACCAGTTTTTTGGAGTGCAGCGTGTATTCCAACACCAGCCCCCCGTAGCCCATCGCCCAGGTGGAGCGTTTGCCCGGGTAGCGGTTGTCGGCATCGGGCGCGGAAATGCCGCTGGCCAGCCCGTATGCCCCACCTCCGACCAGGAACCGGTCGTTGATGAACCAACCACCGTATCCCCCGGCCAGCACGGCGAGCTCACCATGGAAAGAAGAAAACCGGGTAACTGCCGCGCCGTAGCCCGAACTCCGCTTCAGGATCCGGCCAAACAACGTTTCGGGTTCTGGCGACGCGGGGGCCGCTTGCTGAGCGCGGGCAAAAGGGCTCGCCAGCAGGATCACCGCCAGGAAGAGTGCGTTTCTCATGGATTGATTCGTGAACAAAAATGTGCGGCAAAACTAAGCGGGACTTGGTTCACTAGTAAACCGGGAAAGGACGAAACGGGAAGAAGACCGTACGAAGGCGGAGAAAGCCCGCTGGAAAAGCAGTGGGCGGTGCCGTTCGCCTTTCGCTTGGCGGTGCCCACCCATCCCTACAGTTCCAGCCACTCCCGAAAGAGGGAAGCTTTTTCGCTGCTTACCACCACGTCCACCTCGCTGTGGGGAAGCAGGTGCACGAGAAGCCGGCCCTTGAAGTAAGGCTTCACGGTCTGGATGGCGTGGATGTGGACCAGGAACTGCCGGTTGATGCGAAAAAACCGTTCCGGATTGAGCAGCGGTTTCAACCCGTCGAGCGTAAAATCAATGATGTACTTCTGGTTGGCGTTGGTAACCAGAAAGACCACTTTCTCTTCGGCGTAGAAATACGCGATGTCGGCGGTGGGTACGTAGCGAATGGTTGGTCCCGTTTTCACCAGGAAGCGGGATTTGGACGCCGCGGGCTTGGCCTGCAACTGGTCCATCAGGTGTTGCACGTCGGCCAGGTCGGGCAGCGGGGCCGCCTTTGACAGGTCACTTAATTTTTGCAGGGCCCGGGCCAGGCTCTGCTTGTCGAAAGGCTTGAGCAGGTAATCCACGCTGTTCACCTTGAAAGCCTGGATGGCGTACTGATTGTAAGCAGTGGTGAAGATTACGGGCGACTTCACCGGCACCTGGCTGAATATTTCGAAGCTGTTGCCGTCGGTTAAGTGAATGTCACAGAAAATCAAGTCCGGGAAAGGGTGGGTGGAAAGCCACTGCACCGCCCCCTTCACGGATTCCAGGCACGCCAACACGCGGAGAGAGGGGTCGTATTCGTGCAACATCTCCACCAGCATTTCCAGGGCCGGCCGCTCGTCCTCCACAATGACTACGTTCATCCGTTCGGCGTTTAGCGTTTTCCGTTTTCGATTGATTGCCCGGGGAACCGTGTCCGTTTCGTCTGACGATCAAGGCCAAACGGAAACGCTATTTGGCGTACCGCTCCACGCACTGAACCAGATCACCTACCGTTTGGATCTGCTGCAAGTCGTGGTCCTGCAATTCGATGTTGAATTCGTTTTCAACGTAGAAAATCATCTCCAAAAACTCCATTGGGTTGATTTGCATATCCCTCACCAAATTGGCCTTGGCAATGGGCTTGCGGATGTTGATCAGAAAGTGGCTTTTGAAGATGCGCTCGATCCGGTGGGCGATTTCTCTTTTCAGGGGTTGTACGGGGTGCATACGTCGCTTGGTTTGGTCAACGAAGTTTCGGTGTGGTGGAAGGTGGTATTTTTCACGGGTGTCGGTTTTGGGCGACCACCGGGGCGAATGGTGTCTGATGGGTTCGAAGCAACAGCCGAAGGTAAGGACGCCGCCGCCAAAAACGTACCACAATCCGAAGAAGCCGCGTAAAAGCGGGATGAAAGAGCCGATTCGCCGATGGGCGGCCGAACGCGTTTGCCGGGCCAACGGCCGGCTGCCCGCTCGCCACCCGGCGCAGGTCTGGGACGGCGCGTTTCTTTTCCTGCCTTTTCAGGACAACTTTATCGAACCAGGCCCTTCCCGTTTCCGGGCACCAATCCAAAGATCGATCCCGAAGAGCGTTCATGAAGCAGGAATGCCAACGACCAGCCACGGTCCGCGGAAGCCGGATGAAAAGCAAAAACCCGCCGGAAACGTCGGACGGGTTTTTTACGCATTGCGCGGGATTGTCGGATCAGCTCAGGCGGCCATTCCACTGGTGTTGCCCCGTTCGCGGATCACCTTCTTCAGTTTAGTGATGGCCTGTTCGGCCCGCTCGGTGTCAAGGGTGTTCAACTTCGTTACCATCCTTTCCTTCTCCTCCTTGGTGATCACGCTGTTGTTGAGCAACAACAGGATCTGCGTTTTCTGGTTGATGGTAACCGGTTTGAAAACGGGTTCCACCACCTTCGCTTGCGAAAGCTCCGCAGGCAGCCCAAGCGCTTCGCTGGCCGACGCGGCCGCTGGTAGCGGCGCTTCCGGCTTTTCTTCCGTCGGCTTGGCCTCCGGCCGGGCCTTCGGCGAAGCCTCGTGCAGGGGTCGTACGGGTGGCTGGGCGGTGGGCAGGTATTCCATTTCCTCGGCGGGGGTGGGTTCGTACCCGGCCGCCCGGATGATCCAAGCCAGGATGTTGCGGTATGCCTTGCCGATGGCCCTGGTCTGGGCCATGGAAGCGATGGCAAACTCCTGGTAGAATTTCTTGCTGGATTCCTTGTTGCTGCAAATGGCAAAGCCCGTACCGACCACCTGGGAGGTTTGCAGGTCGAAAAGCTTCACCTTGGCCTGGTACTTGATCTCCGCCTCATCGAGGCCACCAATCCGATCCAGCTCTTCTACAATGGGCAGGATACCCAACCGGGAACCGGCGTACTGCCAGCCCTCCACGTTGACGTACTCCTTGCCCTGGATGTTGTGAAAAAGCTTGTTTTCCCGAATGAACCGGGCCAGGTCATTTGCCAGGTGCTTGGTTTCATCGGGTGAAGTGATGTGGTAACTGGCAACCGGCCTTTCGTGGGGCGGCAAGCCGCTCGGTTGGGCAGGTACGGGATTGACAACTTCTAAGGAAAGTTCAATCTTATCCTTTGACAAGATCGGTTCTTCCGTTGCTTCCGTTGTTTTTTTAGCACTCATCTGAAAGGGGCGTTTTTGTTCAAGTTATTAACGAAAAACCGTCCCGAAAGGTGCCGGAAAAAGGGTGATTTTTTTGATTTTTTATCATACATAAAAAACTGACTGACAGATACTTGATTTCAGTCATTCCTAAATGTTTCCGATCGGCAACGGCCCTTGTTTGCGGCTGGCCGGACTGCGTGGAAATCAACCGCACCCGGGTGCCGGACAACCGTCAGAATGCGGGAGCAGTCTTTCCCGATGTCCGTAGGAAAGTACAATATAAATCAACAAGCAGCCTCATTCAACCCTGGCGTTGCGGA
>JACMKY010000237.1 GCA_014379925.1 Cytophagales bacterium
ACTGGAGTGTCAATGAGGCAATCCGACGTATTGCGCGTAGCTTAACGCCCCAGGGTCTGAAACCCGGGAGCGTTGATGCGTCATCAACGTTACAGCACGTGGCCGGGATTGGGGTTGATCTGGTTCTGCGGAATGGGCGTGACCGGTTGGTAGGGCTGCAGGGTGACCGGTTGATTGCCCACCCGGATGTTGTACCGGACAAAGAAAGCGTTCATCACGTCGATGGCCCGATTGGTGCGCACCAAGTCAAACCAACGGTGGCCTTCAAAAGCCAGTTCCACCCTTCGCTCCTGCTCCATCGCCAGCCGAAACGCTCCCTGGTCCGCCACTTGCAGGGCCGGAACGGCGTTCACGGCCGTCTTGGCGGGCAATCCCGCCCGGGATCGGCAGGGAATCAATCCGGTCCGGGATCGCGTTGCAGCGGGCAATGACTTGGTATCCAGTGTTCCATCGTGCTTCCAGGAACGGATTGGTGGACTTGACGTAGAATCTATTAAACTCGTTCTGGTCGGTGACCGAACCGGAAGGCGGGTTGGTCGTATTGGCGGATGCGGCGGCCCCGGTGCGGATGGGTAAAAAATTCCGTCGGTTGGTTCCCACAGGATGATTCCGTTGTTTCGGATTGCGGGGAGTTCCTCGAAAAACCGCCCCGCAATCCGATTTGGTTTTTTCACCTCGCTTTGGTCTTCAGGGATCGGTTGCCGGGTTGACGGGCAAAGTGCCGGTCGGCAAAATCCAGGTACTGCGCCCAGTCGTAGGCCGTGATGTCGTGCTGGCCCGTGCGGATGTGGTAGCGGACGGTTTCGCCCGTCGGCTGGTTGACGGCGGGCATGTCGGCCGCCCCCACCCCCTTCCGGTTGAAGAGCCGGTAAACGGGTTCGGCGTACTTGGCGCTCAGAAATTCCCCCTTGGGATCGGCCCACCGGTCGCCTTCCGCGCTGGCCACGTACAGGGGACGCGGGGCCACCAGCGCCAGCAGCAGGTGCTGATCGACGGGCAGGCGAGCGGGGTCCTGGTTGTAGTTTCGGTAGTTGGGGGCGAACCAGTGCGGAAACGCCGTGTTGATCCGCCGGATGGTCTCCCCGTAGCGACGCCGGGCCAGGGCCGCCCCACCCTCCCCGGATTCGTTGGAAATCACCATTGCAAACCGCGGGTCGCTGGCCCCGGCCCACAGCGCGGCTTTGCCCAAGCGCGAATGCCCGGTGACAAACGCTTGCCGGGCGTTGACGGCGGCGTCGGTTTCCAGGTAGTCCACGATCCGACTCAGTCCCCAGGCCCAGGCGCCGATGGCGCCCCATTCGGTTTCGTCGGTGTCGAGAACGTCCTTCAGTTGGGAGCGGATGCCCTTTTGCCAGCCTTCGGGGTGGTCGGGTTCCAGATCGCCGTAGTAGGCGGTCGCCAATCCGTAGCCGCGGGCAATCAGTTCGGCCACCGGCCACCGGCTCGCCTGCGTTCCCCGCGCGGCCTCGGTGGCCCGGTGGTCGACCACGCCCCCCGCTTCGTTGCTCATCATCCAGCGGGTAGACAAGGCAATGCCCGGGTCGGGGTGAACGCAGTGGTTACCGTAGAAATTCAGTCCCACAAACACCGGCACCGGCCGATTCGCCCGCCGGGGCAGGTACAGCAGCACATCCATCGAAGGGGCATCGGCGGTGTCCGTGAAGAAGACGGTGATTTGTTTGCGGATGGCCGTGCCGCCCAGGGCCGCCGTGTCGAGGGAAGTGACCTGAAAGCGCATCCGCGGGGGTTTGCCGGGCAGCTTTCCGTACACGTGTTCGGTAAACTGCCGCAGGATGGCCGGTCGCTGGACCTTGGTCCATTGCCGGGCGGAGGCAACCGTTTTGCCGTCGGCCATCCGGAGCGGATCGGGCAATGGGTGTGCGCCCACCCGGGCCTCGTCGTAGTTGGCCGAATCCGGCTGTGCCCGGGCGGGCCCCAACAAGCACCCCGCGCACAAGAGTAGCCACAGGGGTCGGCATGAGAAGCGGTTGTTCATAAAGCAGATGCGTTGATGCGTGCGTAAACGTTTGATCAGTTCCTTTTTATCCGCGCAGAAAGGTACGGAATGGAAAAGCAAAATTCTATCTTGCACAACTTTCGCTTGCGAACGCAGCGAGCGCAGCCTCGTATCGCTGCCTCCTCAATTCATCGGCAAACCATGCACCCCAACGGAACGACCAACCCCACCCAATCCTACGATGCCATCGTGATCGGCTCGGGCATCAGCGGCGGCTGGGCCGCCAAGGAACTCTGCGAACACGGCCTGAAAACGCTGGTGCTCGAACGCGGCCGGATGGTGAAGCACCTGGAAGACTACCCCACCGCCACCAAAAATCCCTGGGACTTCCCGCTGCGGGGCCGCTTGCCGGTGGCCGTCGAGCAGGCGAATCCGGTTGTCAACCGCTGCTACGCCTACGAGGACGCCACCCAGCATTTCTTCGTCAAGGACGACGAGCACCCCTACATCCAGGAAAAACCCTACGACTGGATCCGGGGCTACCAGGTGGGCGGCAAGTCGCTCATCTGGGCCCGGCAAACGCAACGGTGGAGCGAGTACGAATTCGAAGCCCCCGCCCGCGATGGCTTCGCCGTCGACTGGCCCATCCGCTACCGGGACCTGGCGCCGTGGTACAGCCACGTGGAGAAGTTCGTAGGCATCAGCGGCAACCGCGACGGCATTCCGCACCTGCCCGATGGCGAATTCCTGCCGCCCTTCGAACTGAACTGCGTTGAGCAGCACATCCGGCAACGCGTGGGGCAGCATTACCCGAACCGGCAAGTAATCATCGGACGCTGCGCGCACCTGACCCAGCCGAAAGACGTACACCTGCAGCAGGGGCGCGGCCAGTGCCAGGCCCGGCACCTGTGCTACCGGGGTTGTCCCTACGGCGGGTACTTCAGTTCCAACTCCGCCACGCTGCCCTGGGCCGAAAAAACCGGCAACCTGACCCTCCGTCCGCATTCGGTGGTGCACTCGATTCTCTACGACGAACGGAAAGGCAAGGCCACGGGGGTTCGCGTGGTTGATTCGGAGACCAAGGCCGTCACCGAGTACCACGCCCGGATCATTTTCGTCAACGCCGCCTGCCTCAACACCAACCTGATCCTGTTGAATTCCACTTCGGATCGCTTCCCCAACGGATTGGGCAACGACAGTGGCTTGCTGGGCCGGTACGTGGCTTTTCACAATTACCGGGGTAGCCTGACGGCCTCGTTCGCGGGCC
>JACMKY010000238.1 GCA_014379925.1 Cytophagales bacterium
AAAGCGTGACGTTGGCAATACTATTGCTTGTTTCGACCGAACGTATAGCCGATGCCCAAGTTGAAGCTCAGGCCCATTTTTACTGCCTCGTGCGAACGGACCTGGTCAGTTTGGGTGGCGTAGACGAACTGGTCGTCGGGCAGGGAACTGGCTACGTCAAACCAATAGCGGGAGGAAAGTTCCAAATTAAATCCCGTCTTTTTACCCAGGTACTGTCGGTAATAGAGGCCGGGGCCCACCGTGTAGGTGGTGTACTTGGTTTTGACCGGGGTGTTGTCAAACTCGACCTTAAAACGGTGCGCCTTAAACTCCATCCGGGCATCCAGGGTGGGGGTCAGGCGGTAGCCTACCCCGAAGCCAGTGGTCCAGGGAACGGAGATCTTGGCCCCCTGGGCCTTCTGTTCCTCGGTTTTGGTGTAGTCGGGGTAGTTAAGCAGACCGCCGTGGGAGTATTCCAGGGTAAATCGGTTGCCGGCGTAATAGACGCCATTGATATTGAAGCCACCAAAGATCACCGGCTGTACCAACTTGGCACCAATGGTGAAGGTGTTGGCGTATTTGAAGGGTACTTTGGTTTTTTCCTGAGCGCGGGCATCGGCCAAAGCGAACAGGATCAGGGCGAAAGCAAGACATTTTTTCATCGGTTAGCGTTTAGGGTGAATAATGAGACAAAAATAAAGGGCCCAAAGGCCCGGTTCATTGATCTCAATCAAGATCGCAAGCCAACAAAAATTATTTCTCCAGGGCCAGTCGGCGGCGAATGCGGCTCAAAGCCTCTGGCGTAATGCCCAGGTAAGAAGCAATCATGTACTGAGGTACGCGTTGGAGCACCTTGGGGCGGTTCTTGAGCAGGTTCAGGTAGCGTTGCTGGGGAGAATCGAGCAGAAAGGAAGCCGTTCGCTGCTGGGCGTGCACGAATAAACCTTCGGCCAGCAGACGGCCAAAGCGTTCCAGAGCGGGAATTCGCCCGTAAAGTTGCTGCCAATCCGAATGGGAGGCTAGCAAGAGGCGACAGTCTTCTAAGGTGTCAATGAATTGAACGGCGGGCTGGCCGGTGATAAAACTGCCAAAATCGCCGACAAAGCTATTTTCAAAGAAGAAGTTGCCCACCATCTCCTTGCCTCCCACCAGATAATAGTAGCGCAACAGGCCGCTTTCCACGAAAGCAATGTGGCGGCATACTTGTCCTTTGCGCAACAAGAATTCCTTCGCTGAGACCTCTTTCGGGTGAAAAGCAGCGGCAATTAACGCCCACTCTGCCTCCTCCAAGGAGACGAAGCGGCGGATGGAGGCTTGCAAGGATGGGTACACGGCACAGGGTTGGAAAAGGCCACTTGATCCGGAGGAAGCTATTATTACGGGGCGGTAATGTCAAACCAGCGGCCCTTAAGATTCAGCGTTATTACCCGTGCTAAAATCGGGGAGCCAAACCGTCCGGGCCGCCCTGACTCGGCGGGCTTACCAAAGGGACTTACTCCAAGATCTAATTTGAGTTTACTTAGGGGACCCGTATTGTGGGAAAGCGGAATCAGGTGGTGTGGTTGGTCTCAGCCCGGGGTTGGGTTCACAACAACAAAAAAGCCTCCGTTTAATGGAAGCCTGCGTTTATCTTCTATCTTCACCCGAGTGGCTACTTTTGGGTAGCCAGCCATTCCGGTTCATACTTCTCAACGTCCGCTTCACTCACTTGGTAGACGGAAAGCGTCTTTTCCCGACTCAACAGGTTCCTCTTCATCACCCGCAGCGCCGTCCAGGCCCGCTGTTTTACCGCTTCGGCCGAGGCCCAGTTCGCCGTGCATCGCCTCCGTGAACTCCTCTTTGGATGGTCGTTCAATGGATTCCTTGACGGTGGTAATTGCCACGAGCTGGTTGGTTGCGTCAACGGATGTAACCCTCGAATGTAGCCACTTGTTCGGCGTTCTCCAAATCCAGTCGGCCATGCCAGGTGGTATCCCGGAGTAGGCTTTTGCCGCAAGGTAGATTCGTCAGGTCATTCATCACGAATGCTTCCTCGGCTGGACGATTGAGCTCATAATCCTCAATGAGGACTTTTACGATCGACAGCGCTGTCGAATTTGGCACCCAATGGCTCGGCTACGGGTATCAACCTCACCCCGGTTCGCTGACGGTCTTCAGCTCGAAGGATAACAAACAGGTATCGAATCTGGACAACCGGGCGGTGGCCGCTTTTGCCAGCTTTACGGGTTTCCTCTGGAAAAAAGGGGTTGATCAGACCTGGGCCGACAAACAGAGTGAAGATGCCGATGCCATTGTCCTTCGTTATGCCGAAGTGCTGCTTACCTACGCCGAAGCAAAAATTGAACTTGGTGAGGTTGATGCCAGCGTGCTGAATGCCCTTAATCAGGTGAGGGCCAGATCCTACGGGGTTGCGTTGGGGCAAACATCGGCCTACCCGGCTGTTACCATAACCAATGTGGCTCAACTGCGAAGCATCCTCCGGCGCGAACGGCGGGTAGAGTTTGCCAAGGAAGGGTTGCGTTACATGGATCTCATCCGGTGGAAACTGGCCGAAAAAGCGCTGACGAAACCCGTCATCGGGTTGCCCGACCCAACCGCACAGAATCGGGCTAAATGGCCTTTCCCCGGCGTTACCCCCATCGACGACGACGGCCTGGCCGATTATTCAGTTTTTGGAACCGACGTGAAAGTGGTCGCGCAGCGTAGTTTCGACAAGGCAAAACAGTACCTTTGGCCCGTTCCGGCCCTGGAACGTCGCGTTAATCCGAAACTTACCCAAAACCCTGGTTATTAATTACTTCCGGGCAACTTTATGGATTGAACAGCCAAGTTGATTTTCAAGCCAATCACTATCTCAATGAAAAAATATATTTTTTCGGCCTGCCTTGTTGGATGGCTTACGGTGCTCAGCCATCCGTTGGTGGCCCAACTTGACAAGTTTCCGTCCTACAGCGGAATTTATCCGCACTTAGCCATGTACAACAAGGAAGGCGAATGTGGTACCGGAGCGGTTGTTCCCTGGGCGGGCAAACTCTGGGTGATTACCTATGGCCCGCATTTACCCTTCGGTTCGTCGGATAAACTGTACGAAATCACGCCGAATTTACGGCAGATTATCCGTTCGGAAAGCATCGGGGGCACACCCGCCAACCGGATGATTCACCCGGAAAGTAATCAGCTTTTCATTGGGCCGTATGCCATCGACAGCAAAGCCAATGTCCGGGTGATACCTTACTCGGCCATGCCGGGTCGGCATACCGGAAACGCCCGCCATCTCACCAATCCGGCCGGCCGGATCTACTACGGCACCATGGAAGAAGGCTTTTATGATGTCGACGTCAACAACCTGACACCGATCAAGCTTTATGAGGACGGTAATGTTAAACACCAAAAAGGCGAAGACGAGACCAGCAACCAGCCTACGTCGTTGCTGCCGGGCGCTCACGGTAAGGGGCTTTATTCGGGTCAGGGGGTTATGGTGTATTCCAACAACGGAGAACCGGGTCCCAAAGCGCTCGTGCAGTTTGATATAGCTGCGGGCTCTTTGTCGGAATGGAACGGAAAAAACTGGAACGTGGTCCGTCGGAATCAGTTCGTCGAAGTAACCGGACCTGGCGGCATCTACGGCAATAAAAACCCGGATACCGACCCGATCTGGGCGACGGGCTGGGACCATAAATCCGTTTTGCTGGGCGTTCGGGACAAAGCGGCTGGCTGGCGTTTCTTTCGCTTGCCCAAAGCCAGTCACAGCTACGATGGCGCCCACGGATGGAATACCGAGTGGCCGCGTATTCGGGATGTTGGCACAACCCAAAAACCCGACTATCTGATGACCATGCACGGCTTGTTCTGGCAGTTTCCCGGTACGTTTACGGTAGCGAACACGGCTGGAATTCGCCCCCGGTCGGCTTATCTGAAAGTAATTGGCGACTATGCCCGCTGGAACGACCAATTGGTCTTCGGCTGTGACGATTCGGCTCAGAAGGAGTTCCTCAACAAACGGAAAGCCAAGGGCAATCTCGAAGGTCCTGGGCAATCGAATTCAAATCTGTGGTTCACGGCGCTGAACGTACCGGATCAACTTGGCCCGAACACCGCTGAAGGGGCCGTCTGGCTAAACGAAGCCGTAAAAGCGGACGAAACGTCTGAACCATTTTTATTTGCGGGATGGGCCAATCGCTCAGCCTGGGTGCAAAATAACGGCGAGGAGGAGGTCACCCTTACCTTTGAGGTGGATAAAACCGGCACCGGTGCCTGGGTCACCCTGCAAACGACGACCGTTGGTGGGCGCAGTTCGGCTCAGGTAGCCTTTGCGCCGGATGCATCCGGCGAGTGGATTCGGCTTAAATCCAGTAAAGCCGCCAACTTATCGGCACACTTCTCCTATGCAGCCAACGATACCCGCACCAGCACGGCCAGCCCGCTGTTTGCCGGATTGAGCCGCATCAACTCGACTAATCCGTCGGGAGGAACGTTGTATGGTTTAGGGGAAAATCGCCAGGTGCTGGGCCTGGCCGCGACGATGTATACCGGCAGCCAACCTACGGAGGTAGGGTATTATGAATTGAACAGCCGGATGCAACTGGTTCAGAAAGTAGATCCCCAGACCCTGTCGTTCATAAAAAACAAATTTGCCATTCCACAAAAAGCGGTGACTATCGATGAAGCGAGTGTTTTGGTGGTCGATGATAAAGGAAGGCGATGGCGACTTCCGTTGGGCAACAATGCCTATACGGATCTTACGAATCAGGCGGCTTTGCGTGTTTGCCGCGAGGTAGCCACGGAACGGGATTTGTTCAATTGTCACGGTACGTTCTACGAGTTGCCTGCCGAAAACGCCGATGGGTACGCCAAAATCAGGCCAGTAGCTTCTCACACGCTGCGTATCAATGATTATGCCTCGTATCGTGGTCTGTTGCTGATGACGGGCATCGATCTGCAATCGGCGGCCAAAAATAAGCACATCATTGTGTCAAACGACAAAAAAGCGGCTATTTGGGTCGGCTCTATCGACGATCTCTGGAAATTAGGGAAACCGACCGGGCACGGCGGTCCTTGGAAAAACACGGTTGTAAACGCCAATGACCCCTCAGATCCGTACTTAATTGGCTTTTATGACCAACGAAGTGCGCAGCTTTCACACAAGTCAACCGCACCCGTCACATTTACGGTGGAGGCCGATCCGGTGGGCACCGGCACCTGGATGCCTTACAAGACCTTTACGGTTGCACCAGGACAAACCGTCCGATACACGTTCCCGAAGAATTTCCAGGCTCGCTGGGTGCGTTTTAAAACAGACAAAGCTTGTGTAGCTTCAACGCTACTTCAGTATAACTGACATAGAGGTGGTTGATTGTTGTTACTCCCTTTCGGGTGATAGATTCACAGATCGGGGACTAACGATTCTATGTACCCCAAAGTGCTGATAATCTGATTTATCCGTTCAAGATAATTCTTTACCAGTGCATTCATTCAACGTATCCTTCCCCAACCAACCCTACTAACCCTTCCCCATGCAGTGGCTCATTCCGGTACTATTGGCGGCGGTTTGCTTCGGGTTGTACAACTTCCTCATCAAGCTCTCGGCGGGACACATCCACGAAATACTGGGGGCGGCGGTTTTGCAGGGAGTCGCGCTGGTGCTGGGGGCAACCGCCCTGCTGTTTCTGAAAATGAAAGGAATTCCTTTGGTGTCATCACCCCGGGGAATGGGGTACGCCGTCGCCGCCGGGGTCTTCGTCGGGCTGGCCGAGATCCTTTCGTTCTACGCCTTTTCCAAAGGCTTGTCCGCCACGGTGGGCATCCCCATTCTCGTGGGCGGCACCGTGCTGACGGGTGGCCTGTTGGGGCAGGTGGTGCTGAAAGAAACCCTGAGTCCGTGGCAGTACCTGGCCGTAGCCCTGATTTTGACCGGCGTAATTTTGTTAGCCTGGAAGCGGTGAGAAATCGCCGGCAGGAAAACCGGCCGCCCCCAACGCAACCCGCGCGCCATTATTGAGTAAAAGCCTGGAAACAATCGCATCCATTTGAATGAACACTACCACCCCCGTCCGCTTGGCCATCCTGGATCTCTATAACCGCGCGCCCAACCAGGGCATGCGCTGCATCAAGACCATCCTCGACGACTACGCCCTTCAGAACGACCGGTCGATCGACTACCGGATTTTCGAAACCCGCTACACCAATGAAGTGCCCCGGGCCGACGCCTTCGATATTTACCTTTCCACGGGTGGGCCGGGCAGTCCCTACGACGGGGAGGGCTTGCCTTGGGAGAGGAAGTACTTCGACCTGATCGACGGGCTGTGGAACCATAACCAGCGAAATACCGATCAGAAAAAGCACGTATTTTTCATCTGCCATTCGCTCCAGATGATGTGCCGTCATTTCAGCCTGGGCGAGGTGACGCGCCGCCGGTCCACGGCGTTCGGCATTTTTCCCATCCACAAAACCGAAGCCGGCGACCAGGACCCCGTGTTCGAGGGCTTGCCGGAGCCGTTTTACGCCGTCGATTCGCGCGACTGGCAGGTGGTACAGCCCAACCAGGCCCGGCTCGAAAGCCTGGGGGGCACCGTGCTGGCCATCGAGAAGGACCGGCCCCACGTGGACCTGGAGCGGGCGGTGATGGCCATTCGGTTGTCGGGCGAATTTTTCGGTACGCAATTCCACCCGGAGGCCGACGCGGAAGGGATGAGCACCTATTTCCAGCAACCCGAAAAAAGGGAGCAGATCACCGCCCTTCACGGAGAGGCCAAGTACCAGGAGATGATCCGCTGCCTGCACGATCCCAACCGGACGGACCTCACCCAAAGAACCATTCTGCCCAATTTTCTCAACCTATCCATTGGAGCCTTGCAGGAAACGGCGTAACGAATTACGAATTACGAATTACGAATTACGAATTTTGCCGTCTAACGGATAATTGACCCATGCTTCCCCAGATCCGGCGTTCATACAACGAAAGTTTTTCCGAGTCGGCTTACGCCGCTTTCCTGGAGGGCATGCGCCGGGAGCATGGGCATCCCGTTCTCTTCCGGGTGGCCGAAACGCCCGTGTTTCTGCCCGCCGCGCTCAAGGGGCGTTTGGTGGAAGCGTGCGAAGGGATTCTGGAAGTCGTGATGAGGAAAGACTTCCGGCAACTGAGTCGCGGGGCCATTCCGGCGGGCCTGGCGGTGCCCAATGAAGACGCCCACACCACCTTCCTGGCGATTGACTTCGCCGTCTGCCGTGACGAGGCGGGCGAACTGGTTCCGCAGCTCATTGAGTTGCAGGGCTTTCCCTCACTGTATGGCTATCAGGAGCTGCTGAACCGGAGTTTCCGGCGGCATTTCGCCGTGCCCGGTGGCTTTACGCCTTTTTTCAGCGGGTTGGACCGTGAAGGATACGTGGAACTGTTGCGAAAGGCCGTGCTGGGCGAATGCGGGTCCGAAAACGTAGTTCTGCTGGAAATCGAACCCGAGAAGCAGAAGACCAACGTGGACTTTTACTGCACCCAGGCCCTGCTGGGCGTCCGGCCCGTGTGCATCAGCGAGGTGGTGAAGGAGGGAACGCGCTTGTTTTACCGGGACGGCGACCGGAAAACGCCCATCCACCGAATCTACAACCGCGTGATTTTTGACGAGTTGCTGAAGCGCCGCGATTTACCCCGCGCTTTTAACCTGACCGACGCAGTGGAAGTCGAATGGGCGGGTCACCCGAACTGGTTTTTCCGCATCAGCAAGTTTACCATGCCCTTGCTGACCCGCCTGGGAGCCGCTTCCCGTTACGTGCCGGAAAGCCGCTTCCTGAGCGAAATGAGCGCGTACCCGGCGGACCTGGAAAATTACGTATTGAAACCGCTGTACTCCTTCGCGGGGGCCGGCGTGAAGTTCGACGTGACGCCGGCCGACCTGGATGCCGTCGGGGAAGGGGCGCGACCGGATTACATTCTGCAAAAGAAAGTGAACTACGAGCCGGTGGTGGAGGCAGCCGACGGCGGCCTGGTGAAGGCCGAAATCCGGATGCTTTACCTCTGGCCGGAACGCGACGCCACGCCCACGCTGGCCGTCAACCTGGCCCGCCTGAGCCGCGGGGTAATGATCGGCGTGGACTTCAACAAGAACAAAACCTGGGTAGGCGGCACGATCGCCCTGTTTGAAAAGTAGGGCGGGCATCTTGCCCCCCACGGAAAAACCGCATCAAACAGAAACGAACGGTTTGGCGGCTCCGTCTCGGGGGGCGAGCAGAATGCTCGCCCTACTCGAACTCCCACGCGCTGCGGTAGGCGCCGATCCGGTCCACGTAGTCCAGAAAGGCCCGGTAGAACGGGTGTGCCGACAGGGTGGCGCTGTCACCAATCACCACCAGTTTTTTCCGGGCGCGGGTCAGGGCCACGTTCATGCGGCGCAAATCCCGCAGGAAGCCGATTTCATTCTTCCCGTTGCTGCGCACCAAACTGATGTATACCACCTCGCGCTCCTGTCCCTGAAAGCCGTCGATGGTTTGGATGGTGAAGTGAGCGGCGTATGCTGCCAGCGGCGGTTGCTGGGCAAAGAGGGTTTTCAGCGTTTCCACCTGCGCCTTGTACGGCGAAATGAGGCCCACGTTCAGGGTTGGCGTGAGCAGGGCCGGGTGAAATCCAACCAGGTTTTCCCAGAAAGCCGACAGGTGCCGGAACAGCAGGCGGGCTTCGTCCGGGTTGGCGATGCTTCCGCTTTCGGCATCCGGTTGTTCTTCGAAACCGCAACCCGCCGTGTCGATGAATTCTACCGGCGGTTCGGCGTAGTCCCCTTCCCCCAGCACGGCTTCTTTTACCGAGTCATCGGCCCGCAGTTGGTTTTGGTAGAATTGCTCGTTGGAGAACTGCATGATCTGCGCGTGCATCCGGTACTGCGTCGGCAACAACACCCCCGCCGGCGTGCGCTGGATGCCCTTCTCGAACAAGGTCTGGCCCAGCCCCGCCGCGGCCGCCTTGGCCGACTTGACCGTGGGCGGCAACTGTTGGTGGTCGCCCGCGAAAACCACGCGGTCGGCTTTCGTGACGGGTATCCAGGTGGCGGGCTCCAGGGCCTGGGCGGCTTCGTCGATGAAGACGGTGGAGAAGTGACGTCCCCGCAGAAGCCGGTTGGCCGCGCCCACCAGTGTAGCCGTGATCACCTGCGCCCCGTTGAGCTGGCTTTCTACCAGGTACTTTTCCAACGCATCGGCTTCTTTCGACAGGCTACGGGCTTCGGCCACCGCGCGCTGGCGCTGTTCGCGCTCCTGGGAGCCGAAACTTCGTTTGTATTGGTGCGCCAGGCGGTTGTGTTCATCGGCTTGCCGACGTAACTGCCTGATGCGGGGGAAATGCTTATCGGCGGCGATGCGGGCGTCCAGGGTAAAGCGTTGCAATTCCTCGCTCACGCGGCCCGGGTTTCCCAGGCGCAGCACCGACAGGCCGCGCGCGGCCAGCTTTTCGGTGAGCAGGTCCACCGCCGTGTTGCTGGGCGCGCACACCAGTACCTGGTTTTCCCGCTGAAGCGTTTGCGCGACGGCCACCACCAGGGTAGTGGTTTTGCCCGTGCCCGGCGGCCCGTGGAGGATGGCCACGTCTTCCGCCGCCAGCACCGTGTCCACCGCCCGGCGCTGCGAATCGTTCAGTCCCTGGGCAACGGCTGGCGGGTCCGGCCGGCGGAAGCGGGGCGGCTGGTGGCCCAGCAGGATTTCGCGCAGTTCGGCCAGGCGGTTGCCTTTCGCCGCCAACACCAGGTTGACGGCGGCCCGCATCTCCTGGTAGGAGGTTTCGTCGAACAGCAGGTCAACGCCCAGTTTGCCGTCGTCGATCCAGTCGGGCAGGTCGTCGGTACGGAAGGCGATGCGTAAAGTACGCGGACGGGCCGCGGTAATCGTGCCGTTGAGGAAATTTGTGCTACCTTTGCCCCCCGTTGCATTTGAGAAGAGCGAAACTGGCCTGCCCGGCTGAAAATGAGCGGAGGAAAGCTGATCGGACGTTTTTTCCACTTCCAAAAACAAATTGCCTCCCGTGCCAAACCCCGATTCAGTGACGACGACCGGGTACCAACTCGTTCCCTGTCGCCGGCGTTCCGTCAGGGGAGTGCGCAGCAAAAGGTTCTGGTAGTGGGCCAGATCTTCTTCGCGTTCAAGGTCGAGCAGGCTCAACACGCGCTGAAGTTCTTCCCGGGAGTCGGTGGTGGGCATGGAGAAAGCGGCCAGTGAACGGGTAGAAGAGTGGGTGGTTTGCAACCCGAAGGACTAACGCAAACCGTTTCTAAAAAGCGAAGTATAAAGCAATAAAACCGGCGAAACACCCACGCGGTTATAAAAGACGCGGTCGTAAACGAAGGCTGGTCCACCCGGGGTGGGCTTGGACCAGGCCCGGTAAGCGTAATTCACCATTCTGCGTGGCAGATCAATCCATTTTATGAAGTTAACCTTTTGGGGAGCGGCCCGTCAAGTAACGGGGAGTATGCATTTGCTGGAGTTGGAGGACGACTACCGGATACTGATCGATTGCGGCTCGGACCTGGACCGCGCCCGTGACATTCCGGAAACCCCGTATCCGGGCGGGGGTATTTTTCCGTTCGAGCCTTCGCAGATCAACGTCGTGCTGCTCACCCACGCCCACATCGATCACTCGGGAAACTTGCCCAACCTCATCCGTGAGGGATTCGAAGGACAAGTGGTCTGCACCCCGCCAACCTACCAGCTGACCGAACTGCTCCTGGCGGATTCGGCGTCGCTTAACCAGAAGAAGCTGAAAAACGCGACGGATGGCGGGAGCAAACGCCGTTCCAAAAAGCGTTCCTTCCTGGTCAACACGCGGGAAATGTACCTGCAAAAGCAGGTGAACGAAGCCCTGAAGAGCTTCTCCACGGTGTCTTTCAACCGGAAATTCCGGATCAGGCCGGGGTTGGAAGTAACTTACATTCCCGCCGGCCACCTGCTCGGGGCGGCCAGCATCGTGCTGGATATAACGGAGAACGGGACGAAAAAAAGCATCTGTTTCTCGGGCGATCTGGGCCGCAAAAACTACCCGCTGCTGGTCGATCCGCAACGCATCCCGCGGGTGGACTACCTGATCTGCGAATCCACGTACGGGGCGCGCCAGCACGTCAACCACGAGACCCCGGAGGAAGCGCTCGCCGACGTAATCCGCCGCACCTGCGTGGACCAACCCGGCCGGCTCATCATTCCCGCCTTCAGCGTAGGCCGCACCCAGGCGCTGCTCTACACGCTCAACAAGCTCTACACGGAACACGACTTTCCCCGCATCCGCGTTTTCTCCGACAGTCCCCTGGCCCTGGGAAGCACCAAGGTGTACGAAAAGCACATCCAGATGCTCAACGCGGACGCGCAGGATTTTTACGGCGACCACAAGGAGCTTTTCGACTTTGAAAACTTCACTTTCCTGTCCGACATGAAGGCCAGCAAGGCGGTTTCCAACCACGCCGAACCGTGCATCATCGTTTCTTCGTCGGGGATGGTGCAGGGTGGCCGGGTGGAACACCACGTGGAGGCCAACATCAGCAATCCGTACTGCACCATTCTGATGATCGGGTTCGCGGCGGAAGGCACGCTGGGTGCCCGGCTGCTCAACGGGCAGAACTACATTGAGATCCGCGGCAAGAAACTCGACATGCTCGCCAACGTGGAGCGCATCGACGTGTTCAGCGGCCACGGCGACTGCGAAGACCTGGTGGAATTCGTGCGCTGGCAAGCCCCGGAACAACTGAAGCAGGTCTTTCTGGTGCACGGTGAATACGAAAGCATGCTGCTCTTCCAGTCGCGGCTGGCCGAGGAAGGGTATCCGCACGTGGAAATTCCCAAGAAGGGGCAATCGTACCAGTTGTAACTGGCGTCAACAACCGTCAGTTCCTTACCACTTCCAGGTGAATGGTGTCGTCCACGCGGTTTCGTCGGAGTTTCCGGTGGTTGAACAGGGCGAGGTAGGAGAAACTGACCGCCGTGCTTCCTCCCATCCACCACACATCCCCTCTTTCCGGATTGATCGGATTCGAAAAGTCGTGGACCAGTACCGAAGCCAGGCTCGTCAGGACAAGGGGCGGCAGGATTCTCAGCCAGGACAGGCGGTCGATGCAACGGAGGGAAGCCAGGGGGATCAGGCGTCGGTTAGAAAACAAGATGGCCGAATCCAGGATCTTCTCTACTTTGGCGGTGAAACGGAATTCTTCCGAACCGGGTAGCTGGAAAATGACTTGCGCATTGTTGCCTTCCCGGATTACGGTCACCTTTCGGGTACGCAAGTTGGTGAGACGCAAGGCAGGTTGGGCCCGGAGGGAAACAACCAGCACGAAGAACAGGAGGAACAGTCCAGCGGACTGCCGCCCAGCGGATTGCCGCCCAGTCGTTTTCACGTTTTTCATCTTCACGTTTTTCATCGCGTGTTTGCCGGAAAAACGACCGAACGTGCCGAATCGGGGTGTTGGTGAGGGTTAATTTTTACGTTTGTATTCGTCTTTCTTCGTCCTTTCGGGACCTTTCACGGGGGCTCACGCGTTTGCCCCGGTCATCCACGCTCGAGGCGAGGAGTAGCCCGTATTGATCCGGTGGTAAAAAGTGCCTGGTTGCATCACCAACGCACCAGAATTGCCAAACAGCGGGGCTTTCTGGCGGGCAACGGCGGACCAGCTACCTAATTGTCAGTTTTTACGGGGTAAGTCTTACTTTTTTCGCGAATCTTCTACCTTTGTGCTTTCACCATTGTAAGATAGAAAGATGCTGTTGGACTTTGAGAAACCGATTGTTGAGCTGGAAACTAAGTTGGCGGATATGAAGCAACTGGCGGCCGAAAACCGCGTGGACGTGGGGGAGGCGGTCCGGTCGCTGGAAGAGAGCATCAACAAACTCAAGCGCGAGACGTACGAGAACCTGACCCGCTGGCAGCGCGTGCAGCTTTCCCGCCACGGCGACCGGCCCTATACGCTCGACTACCTCTTCAGCATCTGCGACCAGTTCATCGAATTGCACGGTGACCGCACCGTGCGCGACGACAAAGCCATCGTGGGGGGGTTCGGCGAGATGGGCGGCCAGACGATGATGTTCATCGGCCACCAGAAGGGGCGCAATACCAAGCAGCGCCAGTTTCGTAACTTCGGGATGGCCAACCCGGAAGGCTACCGGAAAGCACTCCGGCTGATGAAAATGGCCGAGAAATTCAACAAGCCCGTCGTTACGTTCATCGACACGCCCGGTGCCTTTCCGGGTCTGGAGGCCGAAGAGCGCGGGCAAGGGGAAGCCATCGCCCACAACCTGAGGGAGATGTTCACGTTGAAAGTACCCATTATCTGCCTCATCATCGGCGAAGGCGCTTCGGGCGGTGCCCTGGGAATTGCCATCGGCGACCGGGTGCTGATGCTGGAAAATACCTGGTATTCCGTAATTTCGCCCGAATCCTGTTCTTCCATTCTGTGGCGCAGTTGGGAGTACAAGGAGCAAGCCGCCGAAGCGCTCAAACTCACCGCCGACGATATGCTGGGTTTCCAGTTGGTGGATGGCATCATTGAGGAACCGCTGGGCGGGGCCCACACCAACACCACCGAAACCTTCAAGCGCGTGAAGGAAGCCATTCTGGAAAACCTGGCCCAGTTGAACGCCCTCAGTCCCCGCGAGCGGATCAACCAGCGCATCAGGAAATTCTCCGCCATGGGCGTGGTGGTGGAACCCGTGGCGGCAGTGAGCCTGAACGGACGGGCGGGAAAGTAGGCAGTTGGCAGTAGGCAAGGGAGCAGTAGACAGTTGGCAGTAGGCAAGAGAAGAAGAACAATACAAAAAACAATTACGCCGTAACGAACGCAACCTTAACTTTTGTTTTCTGATTGCCTACTGCTGATTGCTCCCTTGCCTACTGCCAACTGCCTACTTTCCCCTGACCCCGTGAACATCGAACCAACCATCAAGAACCTCATTTTCGACCTGGGGGCGGTCCTGCTCAACATCGACGTTCCCCGCACCGCCCGCGCCCTCACCGAACTGGCCGGGCGTGACCTGACCTGGGTGGAAGGGCGGATCGTTGAGTTCGGATTGTTCAGCCGCTACGAAACGGGCCAGTGGACGGACGCGGAATTCCGTGACCAGGTGCGAACGGCCATGGAGGCTCCGGTAGGCGATGAACCGATCGATGCGGCCTGGAACGCCCTGCTGCTGGACTTTCCGCCGGAGCGCATCGAACTCCTGCGCCGGTTGAAACCGCAGTACCGGACGTTCATGCTGAGCAACACCAGCGCCATCCACTTCCGGCAGGTCGAACGCATCCTCCGACGCGACACGGGTTATCCCACGCTCCACGATCTTTTCGAGAAAGTGTACCTTTCCTTCGAAATGAAGAAACTGAAGCCTTCCCCGGCGATCTACGAACAAGTGCTGCGGGAAAGCGGCCTCCAGCCGTCGGAAACGCTGTTCTTCGACGACAACCTCGCCAACGTCAACGCGGCCAAACAACTGGGTATCCAGACGGTTCACATTCAGGAAACCGTCACCATTTTAGATTACTTCCCGAATGCCCCCACCCAGCAGTAACCGATCCAGTCCGCGTACGCTCCTTGTTCAGTTGGGTTTGTTCGTCACTACCCTCATCACGACGACGATGGCGGGCGCCGAGTGGCAGTCAGGTAAATTCTTATTTTTCATTGATCATCCGTTGGGGTGGCCCGAATTCTGGCAGGGGCTTTACTTTTCGGTGCCCTTCCTGGGTATTCTGACTGCCCACGAATTCGGCCATTACCTCACCGCCCGCTACTACCGGGTGCGCGTCACGCTGCCTTATTACATCCCCCTGTGGTTGGGTTTCGTGCCCGGCTTCAGCAGCTTGGGTACGATGGGTGCCCTCATCCGGCTTCGGCAACCACTGGATTCGCGTCAGCAGTTTTTCGACATCGGCATCGCCGGTCCGCTGGCCGGTTTTGCGCTGGCGCTGGGGGTGTTGCTCTACGGATTTACCCACCTGCCACCCAAAGAGCACATTTTCTCGATTCATCCCGAATACCGGGCCTTTGGGTTGGACTACGAGAAACACGTCTACACGTACGCTTACCTGCGGGCGCAGGACTCGCTGGCGCAGGCTCAGTGGCAACAGCAAGCCAAGGCGCTGGCTTTGGCGGAAGGCAAGCCCTACCGCGAACGGACTTTTCAACCGCAGGAAGCGTACCCGATGGAAGCCTTGGGTAGCAACCTGCTTTTCAAGTTTTTTGAGGAAGTGGTGGTACAAGACCCGCGCCTGATTCCCAATCCGCACGAAATGATGCACTACCCCTTTCTGCTGGCGGGGTATTTTGCGCTGTTTTTTACGGCGCTCAACCTGCTTCCCATCGGGCAGTTGGACGGGGGGCACATCCTCTACAGCCTGATCGGCAGCCGCTGGCACGGCATCGTGTCGCCCGCGCTGCTGGTCGGCTTCGTTGCTTACGCGGGTTTGGGCCTGTTCCGGCCGGCTGACTTTGCGGTGGGAGACCAGGAATACGTTAACCAGTTGGGATGGCTGACCTTGTACGTCGGCGTTCTTTACGTGACCTTCTCGCGCATTACCGAAAACCGACTCACCGTGTGGATGATCACCCTGGGCGTGGCGACGGCGCAAATCCTGGTGAGTACGGTTTTCCCGCGGGCGGAAGGGTATCCGGGATGGTTGGTGTTCGGGTTGGTATTGGGCCGGTTCCTGGGTATCTACCATCCCCCCGCGCTGCACGATCAGCCCCTGAACGCGCAACGACAGTGGCTGGGCTGGTTTGCGCTGGTGGTGTTTATCCTGTGCATCACGCCGCAACTGTTCATCATCAGCACCGTGTCGCGGTGAGGAGGTCTGGGAAGGGATTGTCAGATTGAAAGTTGAGTTGAACAGGACTTACGCACTATTTTAATAAATGTTTTATAATCAACAAGTTCAATAACCTAGCGAGGGAATTAATTCCCTCGCTAGGTTACTGAAAGCACTCAAGTAAGAAAGTGCCTAAGTCCTGTTATAATCAATTTTCACTCCGTTAGTCCTACTTCCGAATACTACCTACTTCGTCGCCATGCAACGAAGCTATTGCCAATTGCCTACTGCCAACTGCCTACTGGTTTCAACACCGCCAGCACTTCCGCCATCGTCAGCTTACGCTGCGTACCCATCTGCATATTTTTCAGCGTCAGCTGGCCCGTCTGCATTTCGTCCGAACCGATGAGAATCACGTAGGGAACGTTTTTTTGGTTGGCGTAATCGAGTTGCTTTTTCAATTTGCCCGGCTCCGGATACAATTCGGCGTTGATGCCCGCGCCGCGCAACTGACGCAGCAGGGGCAGGGCATACCGCCCGGCCTCGGCATCGAAGTGGGTAAACATCACCTGGGTAGTCGCGTAATGGTCGGCGGGAAACCCGTTCAGTGCTTCCATCACGTCGTAGATCCGGTCCACGCCGAAAGAGATGCCCACCCCGGAGACATCCTTCAAACCAAACGCCCCGGTCAGGTTGTCGTAGCGACCGCCGCCGCTGATGCTGCCGACGGACCCGTGGTTGGGCTTCACCTCGAAAATGGCGCCCGTGTAGTACGACAGTCCCCGCGCCAGGGTAACGTCGAGCAGCATCCGTTCGTCGGGGAGGCCGGAGTCGCGCGTCAGTTGCCAAACCTGCTCCAGTTCATCCACGCCCCGCAAACCCGCTTCCGACGAGGTCAACAGCGCTTTCAGTTGGGCAAACCGTTCCGCCGTGCTGCCACCCAGCTCAAATACCGGATCGAGCTTCCGCACTGCATCATCGGAAAAGCCCCTTTGGCGCAATTCTTCCACCACGGCGGCGCGGCCGATCTTGTCCAGCTTGTCAATGGCCACGCACATCTCGCCCTCTTTTCCCTCCGCGCCGATTACCGCCGCAATGCCCGCCAGAATCTGACGGTGGTTGATCTTCAGCGTGAAGTCCGGGATGCCCAGGCCGTCCAGGATTTCGAGGATCATCCCCACGATTTCGGCTTCGCAGAGCAGTGAACCGGTGCCCACCACGTCGGCGTCGCACTGGTAGAACTCGCGGTAGCGACCCCGCTGGGGGCGGTCGGCCCGCCAGACGGGTTGCATCTGGTAGCGCCTGAAGGGAAAGGTGATTTCGTGGCGGTTCATTGCCACGTAGCGGGCAAAGGGCACGGTGAGGTCGTAGCGCAGGCCCTTCTCGGCAATCTTCGGGGTTACTTTCTTAGACCCTTCCCGCCAGTCCGGCTCGCCCAGTTCGGCGGCGAAGTCGCCCGAGTTGAGAATCTTAAACAGCAGTTGGTCGCCCTCCTCCCCGTATTTGCCCATCAGCACCGAAAGGTTTTCCATCGCGGGCGTTTCCAGCGGCAGGAAGCCATAGCGCTGAAACGTCCGCCGGATGGTGTCGAAGATGAAGTTCCGCTTCACCATCTGGTCCGGCCCGAAGTCGCGGGTGCCCTTGGGAACGCTGGGTTTGGTCATGGGAAGGGTTGGTAGGGTTGCAGGTTGGTAGGTTGCAGGTTGCAGGTTACAGGTTGCAGGTTACAGGTTACGCATTGTTATAGAGCAGAAGAAAAAGGTCGGCAATTCAGTCTTGGTTTAGATGAAGCCAATTATTTGTTGTGCATGATCGGTTGGTCGGGATAACAAATCCCGACTAACGCCGAAAGATGCGATCTGTTTTTGCTAATCTTTTTCTTAACTTCTATAATTGTTGATCACATTCGTCGGTAGGTTACTAATAGACTGGCGGATAAGTTCAGAAAAGGCAGCTTTTGGCAACGCGTTGGACAACAAATTTTTGCAACTTTCCAACCTGCAACCTGCAACCTGCAACTTTCCAACCTGTAACCTGCAACCTGTAACCTGCAACCCAACCAACCTGCAACCCAATCACACCATCACTTTCAGACTCAGGGGCTTCACCCGTACGGTAAGTGTGTCGCCGGTTTCGTGCGATTCGCCGTCGAGGTGGATGCGGAGGGGTTCGGTGCCTTTCAGGCTGGCCTGGCTGGCCCGGACGATCTCCACGTAGGGCGAGGTGTGAATGGTTTTGCT
>JACMKY010000239.1 GCA_014379925.1 Cytophagales bacterium
CGCCGTCGCCGTAACCTAATCGCCTACGAAGCCGTTCATTACCAGCGATTCCACGGCCAGTTCCGGATGCTTGGCGTGGATATTCGCTACCGTTGTCAGCAAATGGGACACCGCATCGGCCCGTAAATCATCTTCTTCAGCGGCCACTTCATTGGGGGTATCGGACTCGTAGCCCGGAATCCAAAACACGTGCAACAATAGGAGTCTGGCGGGTAGCTTGACGGCCAACCCGGTGGCGTAGGCGAGGGCGTTGTTGGCCGGTTGGGAGAAGTCAGTAGGAACTAAAATCGTTTTCATGGTCGAATCCGGGCGGATGCACCGTGCAAGCTAACGGTTGGCCGAGGTAGCAACGATGACTTGGATCAGTTACCCGGATGACTTTGGTCAACCGACTTTGGAATGCCCTCCAGGAAGCGATTGACCCAAGGCCGGCGCATCGGCTCGTTCTCCCGGGTTCGGCCCCGGAAAGGTTGAGGAAGGCAGTAATATCATCGGAAAGGATGAGCACCGTCATTTCCTGTCTCCTGGTAATAAGTACCTTTGATTCGCCTTCTGCTAATGAATAAGTGTACAATCGAATTACCTACCTCAATATCAAGATGATAGGTAGACAACTCATTTCTAAAACGATGACTACTACGGCTGCGATAGATTTCGAAGGCATGCTGACGTTTCTGCAACAGTCTGCCAGTTACCCGCATCACCCCCGGCGGGTGGAAATCCGGCAGACGCACGCTTCGGTGGTTGCCATTGTGCCGCCGTACGTCTACAAAATAAAGAAGCGGGTGGACCTCGGTTTCCTGGACTTCCGTTCGTTGGCCGACCGAAAGGCGAACTGCGAACGGGAAGTCCGCCTCAATAGCCGCCTGTGCGCCGAACTCTACCTGGGCGTGGTGCCCATTACCCAACAACCGGATGGCGGTGGGCTGGCTTTCGGGGCGGGGGGCGAAGTGGTGGACTACGCCTTGCAAATGAAACAGCTTCCCGATGGGTTTTTTCTGGATGAATTACTGGCCAAAGGATGGGTGACGCCGTCGGTGCTCGAACCCGTGCTGGCCCGCCTGAAAGATTTTTACGATCAGCAACCGCCCGACCCCACCCTGGCTCACCACGGAGACATTGCCCATTTAAAAACCAATTCGGACGAGAACTTTCTCACCCTGCGCCAATTCGCGGGCGACATCATCCACCCGGTCGCCCTGGAGGCCATCCGTCAATTCACGGAGCAGTTCTACGAAAAACGGCGGCCCTTGCTGGAAAAACGTACGCGCGGAAACCGGATCAAGGATGGCCACGGTGACCTGCGTCTGGAACACATCCACGCGCAGGACGGGAAAGTCTGCATCTACGATTGCATCGAATTCAACGACCGGTTCCGCTACCTCGACGTAGCCAGTGACCTCGCTTTTCTGACCATGGATTTCGACTTTCACCACCGACCGGACCTGGCCCGCCACGTAACCGAGCGAATGGCCGGGTTGCTCAACGACCCGGAGATGAAGCAACTGATGGATTTCTACCAGTGTTACCGGGCTTGCGTACGGGCCAAAGTGGAGCGCATTCGCAGCGGCGAACCGGAAGTGCCCGCCGCCGAACGGCAGCAAAGCCACGAAAGAGCCGTCCGCTACGGCCAACTGGCCCTGCGTTACGCCACCCTGGGCTCCGTCGGGGCGGTGATTATGGTGGGTGGGCGCATTGCGAGCGGCAAGAGCACGCTGGCCCGGCAACTGGCGCAACTCTTGGGCGCGGAATACCTCGCCAGTGATGTGGTTCGGAAAGAAGGGGCCGGCCTACCCCTCTACGAACGCACCCCTCCGGAAACGAAGGCCGTGCTGTACGCCGCCGCCCAGAAGGACCACGTCTACGAAAATCTGTTGGGTGCCGCCCTGGCCGGGGCAAGGCAGGGTCAGATCTGTCTGGTCGATGCCACTTTCGGCCGGTTAACCAACCGGGCGCTCTTTACGGAGGCGTTCACCCGGGAGGGCATTCCTTACTACTTCCTGGAAGCGCAGGCTTCGGAAGCAACCCTCCGGCAACGGCTCAGGCAACGCGACCAGCAACCGCAAGTAGTTTCGGACGCCCGCCTGGATGATTTTGACCGGCTCAACCAAGCCTACCAGGCCCCAACGGAGATTCCCGGAGCGCATTTGCTGGCCATCAGTACGGAAACCAGCCCCGAAGAGGGACTTTCTGCTTGCCTACGTCAGCTACGGGCTGCCAACCAGGATGTCGTCTCTCCAGTTGGTTAGCGTTTGAAATGCTTTGACTCGGTTTTAAGACAATAGTTATGACATTACTGTTTTTATTATTGCTTCTGGTGGCTCCCTATCTGCTGCTCACTTTGGTAGGTAGCTATGTTGCTGCTTTTAAACTCGCACCGAGCACCCGCGCCAGAGTCGGACTCTCACTTTTCTTCGTTTTCACGGCGGTTGGTCATTTCATCCGCCCTGACGAAATGTCGGCGATGTTGCCGACATTCGTACCCTATCGCGTTGAGATCATCTATCTTACTGGGATTTTGGAGTTGCTCGGCGCAATGGGGGTGTGGATTCCGCGCCTCGTGAAATTAGCCGGTTTTTGCCTTATTTTGATGCTCATCGGTATTCTTCCCACCAACATCTATTCAGCCGCCAACCGGGTGGATTTCGGAGGGCACGGGAGCGGATTGATTTATCTACTCATCCGAGTGCCATTTCAGGTCTTTGTTATCGGGTGGATATATTTTACCACCGAACAAAAATGGTTCGCCAGGAAATTGAAAGAAGCGTAGGACTAGAGACTTGCTACAGTTTGATAAGATCGCTGTAAGAGGTCCTTTTGGAATTGTATTCGTCGGTTTATTCCTATTGATCGCAAGGCTTTTCAATAACTAAAAGACTACCCGGATACAGTCAACAACTATGAAATCTCTAAAATTTTTTCTGTTGGTTTTGGTTCTTTCAATTCCTTTCTGGATACTCGGTGCGGTGGCCGAAGATCTGACTAAGATCCTTCCGGTAAAACTCCCCCTGAGTGCACTGATGGCTTTTTGCCCATTATTCGCGGCTTTGATTCTCGTTTACGAAGAAAGCAAACTTCGCGGAGTAAAGGATTTATTGAAGCGAGTATTTGACGGTAAAAAAATCAGACAGAAAAAATGGTATCTACCAATTATTTTTCTAATGCCGGTCATAACCCTGGTGTCGTATTGGTTCGTGCGAATGACGGGAGCACCGCTCCCCGAACCACAGACACCACTTTTGTCGGCCGTGATTTTTTTCTTTATATTCTTCATCGGTGCAATCGGCGAAGAGCTAGGGTGGATGGGATACGTGATTGACCCAATGCAAAACCGATGGGGTGCATTGAAAGCAGGTCTTATTTTAGGCTCAGTCTGGGCAATATGGCACGTCATACCGTATAGCCAGGCCCACCAAACGCCAATGTGGATAGTCTGGCAATGCATCAGTACGGTTTTTTTACGCGTTATGATGGTCTGGATATACAACAACGCGGGTAAAAGCGTGTTTGCAGTGGTTCTCTTTCATACCATGATCAACGTCAGTATGTTTCTGTTCCCCAACTATGGCTCGCATTACAATCCGTTTGTTGGAGCGATTTTTATCATACTGACCGTGGTAGTCGTGGTATTCTTTTGGGGAAAAACGTTAGCCCGGTATAAATACTTGATCTCCCCTTCCAGTGTTTGCCCAATCCCATGAAGTATTTTTACCCGATCATTCTCCTTGCCTGGTGTTTTTCCTGCGCGGAAAAGAAGACTGACAAAATCAACGCCCAGCCGAACGATGGTGCAGTGGCTAAGGCAACGGCAAAAATCGTTCAGGCATTGCCCGTCGAGCAAACCGATAGCCTACTTATCCAACGGCAATTGCAGAAATACCACCTGGACTCCATCGCCATTCGGGAGGTAATCCGCTTCTACGCCGATACGGTGGGAAACCATTCCCCGTACGCCCTGATCTGGTCGAAAAGGGGAACGGTGCACACCTTGGCCAGTATGTTCATCAACCTGGTAAACCACGCCCAGGACGATGGGCTATCAATGAAGGAATACCGTTCCGAGGACCTGGAACGGCTTTACCTGGCAGCCACCGATTCGGTCCATTCGGAAAAAGCCACCGGCCAACCACTCCGCCAGGAACTGGACGTACTGCTGACGGCCACCTTTCTTACGTACGCACCCCGGTTGTGGAAAGGCAAGATCGACCCTTCGAAAGCCCGTTGGTTCATTGCCGGTAAATCATTCGACTACCACCGTATTTTGGTGTCGTTGCTGGAAGGTAGCTTATCCTTTAAAACCTTCGAACCCCTGCACCGGGAATACGGGCGGCTTCGCAAAGCCCTCCAAACCTACCGGCAAATTGCCCAAGCGGGTGGCTGGCCGCTGCTGCCCGCCGGGCAATACCCGAACCTGGCCAATGAAGCCAACCGGGAAGCCATTTTTGCCTTGAAGAAAAGGTTGCAGCTTACGCAGGATATTTCCCGGGATGTGGCCATCGACTCCACCTTCGACGAACCGCTGAGGCAAGGACTCCGGCGGTTTCAGCAACGGCACGGGCTGGCCGCTACGGGTACGCTCACTGCGAAAACGTTGGCGCAACTCAATGTGCCGGTTGAGCAACGGATCAACCAGATTCTGTTGAATATGGAACGCTGGCGGTGGGTTCCAGCCAGCAAACCAGGTACCTATCTAGGTATTAACATCCCGGAGTTTGTGCTGCACGCGTTTGAAAATAACCGTCAGGTCTGGCAAATGGACGTGATTGTGGGCAAAACGGCGCACGCTACTACCATCTTCAATGACGAGATCGAGCACGTGGTACTGAACCCTACCTGGGGCGTGCCCCGCAGCATCGCCGTGAATGAAATTCTGCCCAAGCTAAAAGCGGACGCCAATTACCTGGAAAATCACCAGATGGAATTATTCGCCGGGGGCAGCGATGTTGCCATGGGTCCGAATCAAGTTGATTGGAA
>JACMKY010000240.1 GCA_014379925.1 Cytophagales bacterium
CCTGCTCGTCAGCCATTCCGGCCGGACGCAGGATACCTTGGTTACCCGGAGCGGGGAAGCCATTGCGGCGAAGGTACTGAAGATTACGCCCACCGAAATCGAGTACCGGCGGTTCGATAACCCCGACGGCCTGCTTCTGGTGGTATTGAAGTCGGAGGTGGCCGCCATTCGCTACGCCAACGGCACCCGGGAAGCGTTCGGACCCGCCGAGCCGACTCCCACCGGTACGCCGGTCACCACCCAACCGGCCTACGCGTCGCCGGTGGCCACGCAACCGACGTTGAGCGGGGAGGAACTCTACACCCGGGGCCGGCAGGACGCGCGGCTGCATTACCGGGGGTCAGGTCCCATGGGGGGATCGGCCGGGGCGGCGGCATTTTTCCCCCGCTGGGGTTGGTGACCGGAGCCCTGGTGGCCGCGGTGCCACCCCAACCGCGGTATTTCAACGCCCCGGACCCCGTTTGCTCAACGAACCGATGTACGTAAACGGCTACCGGCAGCGGGCGCACCAGCGTAAGTTCGGCAAGGTGGCCACGGGCGTGGGCATCGGAACGGGCGCGTTCGTGGTCGTGGTCATTCCGATCATTGTTCTGCTGTCCACCTCGCGCTGAAGGGGTGCCGCACCGCCCTGCTTTTCCGGACTTACCGCAAAAAGACTACTGCGGACAGCGACAACGCACGGCGCTTCAACTGGATTTTATGCTCCGTGAGAGCAACGAAAATCCAGTTACTACTGAACAGGTTTTCAAGGATAAACGGCACACCATTTTCCGGGTGAAAATTAAATATACTGATTGACAGACACTATACCAACCTGCCTTTGGTTTCGTTCAGGTCTCCACCAGGCCAAATGAACGTTCGGGGGCCTGGCTGTCCCGCTGAGAAAACTCTCTTGGGGTGAGGGTGGTAAACTCCTTGAAATCGCGCACCAGGTGCTGGTAATCGTAGTAACCTGACGCCAGCGCAATGCTCAGCCAGTCTTTGGTTGGCTGAGCATGGCTGATTTTCATGGCGTTATCAAAGCGGATAATCCGGTTATAGAGTTTGGGGCTGATGCCCGTGCGCTGAATAAAATTTTGATAGAACTGCCTCGTACTCAAACACGCCTGATTAGCCAGCCAGTCTAACGATGCCGGACTGGAATTTTGCAACATAAACAGGCCCACTTTGTCAACGGGCCGGATGCTGAATCGCGACGGAGTAGCCCGGCGTCTTTTAATCAAGTAGTGAATAAACCCTTCCACAATACCGGTCATCTCGGCGTAAACATCGGTGCTGCTCAACCGCTCGTTTACCAATCGGATTTCAGGGTCAAAAACCGCTTCCGCATCGACAAAGGTATTGGTTAACTCGTGGGCAGGAAGTCCCGTTAGCCGAAACAAGGCGCCCGGCTGAAACACCACCTGAAACAATAAAAACTCCCGCCCAACGTGCCGATTGGTGACAATGGCCGGTTGGCCAATCAGCGCCGACCGGGGCTTACGAACTTGCCGGCCGCTATCTACGTATTCAACGGTTTCGGTTTGGCGGGCGTAAAAGGTTAAGCATTGCTCGGGGCGGGGCCAATACGGTTTGAAGGGCAGAACAGTCCCGGCAGGAAATACAAAATGGACCAGCTGCAACAGCCTCACGTATTCGCGCAAAGCGGGGCTGGGCGGGAAGTAGCGGAGATGCATCGGTGTCCGGGTTTACCTGATTGATAAAGGCGGGCCAAGCACTTTCATACCGTGTTCCAGATGAATTTTCTGAATTTCTTCGGCGGTTGGCGGGCCTTTGAGCTGGTTCATCCGCGAGAAAAATTCTTCCATCGTTCCGGCGGGCTGTACCGAATATACTATTTTTCCCGTATCCGAGAGCTGCATCCAGGTATGCGGTACGTTCCGGGGGCCGAAAACCGTGTCGCCCGCTTTGGCCGTTAGTTTCTCATCGCCCATCTGGAACAGGTACTCGCCCTCGACCACGTAGAAAATTTCGTCCTGGTCGGCGTGTACGTGAAGGGGCGGCCCCGTTTTTTCTTTGCCGACGTACTCGAATACCGAGAGCATACCACCGGTGTCTTTGCCGGATACTTTGAGGTCGTTGGGATTGATACCCCGAAATGGCGTTCGTTCGCCAAATCGGGTTTCACCGGCTTTAACCGTAAACGCTTTTGGGGGAGAAGTCGTTTTACGGTGGCTTGCCAATGAGCCGGCTGCCGACGCGCCCAGGGCGGTGGCGGCTACGGTTGATGCGAGAAACTTTCGACGTTGCATAACCAGTGGATGTTTAAAGTGGTAGGCAAAGTTGAACGATTCGTCAGTTGAACTGGTGGTAAAAATCGGCGGAGTTTTTGGGGTCGCTACGTTTCCACCAGGCCAAACGAGCGTTCGGGGACCTGGCTTGCCTGCTGAGCAAACCCATTGGGGGTAAGGGGGGTAGGCGCCTTGTAATCGCGGTAATCGTACACCGTGGGCTGGTAGTCGTAGTAACCCAGATCCAGCGCAATGCTCAGCCAGTCTTTGGCCGGTTGAGCATTGTTGAGTCTTACGGCCTGATTGAAGCTGAAAAATAACCCTGATCACCCCGTATTCGGGAGAACAGAGCAAACGAATTCTTGAAACAGAAACGAAAAAATAACTCCGTCGAACGCCCTATCGCCGGGGCATTTTCACCTTGCCCATTCCGCCCTTGCCCGGGCTCAGCTGGCTCATGGACTTCATCACCTTCCGCGTGTCGCCGAACTGCTTGATGAGGTTGTTCACTTCCTGCACGGACCTGCCGCTGCCTACTTTCAAGAGCCGGAATCCTTCCCAGGTATTTGGGGAATGGCATTTTTGCTCAATTTGACAATAAACTTGTTTCCGCGTCTCATTTGGCAGTTTGTGGTTTTGTCCAGTAGAAATAGCAACC
>JACMKY010000241.1 GCA_014379925.1 Cytophagales bacterium
AAGAGCGGCCATTAGCCCGGAGATGGCTTTGCGTCTGGAACAAGGCTTCGGGGTGAGTGCCGCCTTTTGGCTGGACCTGCAAAAGAAGTACGACCTTTGGCAAGTGGTACACAGCGGACGAGTGGCGGGCATTCATCGCTTTTCAACGCCGTCCCGGATGCCGGGCCAATCCCCGCTCGAAAATCACCTGAGAACCGGGAAACGACCTCCTCCGGAAAATCGCCCGTGAGCAGTCGTTGCCTACCAAAGGCGAATGCGCTCATTTCCGGACCGAGGGTTTCAATCGTCCGTACTTGACGGATGCGTTCGTCAACAAAACGCTGGCTGTCAACCTGTTTTTACCGTGGATCATCGACCTCTGACGCTGGACCATCCACGGGCTCTTCACCATCCAACTGACCAACTTTACCCGAATGGACGCGCAATCAGAACCAATTGAAGACGAAGAAAAACCGAATCCCGAAGACAACGGCCCGACCGAAACCCGGCGGAGTCGGCCAGCCCGCAGGAAGAGGCCAACTAAAATGCCGGAAGATCAGCCCGGTGACAATGAGGGACAGCCCGAAAGCTTGAAAAACCCGCCGCCTGACAACCAGGGAGAAAGAACCCCACGCACAACCCCGGAGCCGGAAAAATGGACAATCAGGGGCGTTGAACGGGATACCCGCGCCGTTATTCAAAAGGCGGCGGCCCGGTCCAACAAACCCCTTGACCAGTGGTTTAACGAAGACTTGCGCGAATTCGCCCAAGCGCAGGTCAGGAAAACCACCAACGCCCCGGCCAAATCGGAGGGTTCGGTTCCGGACCGGTTCGATAAACTCAAGTCGGAGCTAAAAGCAGAGCAGTTGGAAGAACTCAAGGCCCTGAGAAAGGCCATCGAAACCCGTCCCAGTTCCCTGTGGGAATGGATCCGGGGTAAAAAAAGGTAGCCCGGGTCAGTTGGAGTCAGCTCGGTACGAAACCCCGGCTCAGCAACCGGCGTGATCTTGCGGCGGCGCTCAAAACGTTGGGTTGCTCGGCTGCCCAAGCCGGTGCCTTGCCCGTTGTTGGGGCAGTTGGTGGCCTGGTCCAGTCCGTTTCCTCACTTATACTGGTCCCGCAGTTTGACGGGCTTCTGCTTCTTGATGCTCCGCATATTCAGCAGTTCGACCACCAGCGAGAAGGCCATCGAGAAGTAGATGTAGCCCTTGGGTATCTCGAATTCGAGCGCTTCGGCCACGAGCATCATCCCAATCATGAGCAGAAAAGACAGGGCCAACATCTTGATGGTAGGGTGGTCGTTGACGAAGTCGCTGATTTTTTCGGAGAAGGCCAGCATAATAAACATCGCCAGGATCACGGCCAGAATCATCACCTCCACTTGCCGGACCAAACCCACGGCGGTGAGAATGGAGTCGAAGGAAAACACGATGTCGAGCAACACGATTTGCAGAATAACGCTCGACAGGGCGGAGCCGACGGGCCGCAGGTCTTCGCTGACAGTTTCTCCTTCCAGTTTCTCGTGGATCTCGTGGGTGCTTTTGTAGGTAAGGAAAAGCCCCCCGCCCAGCAGAATGAGATCCCGGCCGCTAAAGCCCATCCCGAAAATGGAAAACCAATCCTGTTTCAAACCTACGATCCAGGAGATGCCGAAAAGGAGGCCGATGCGCACGAACAGGGCGATGAACAGGCCCAGCCGCCGGGCGCGGTTTTGCTGTTCGCGGGGCAGTTTACCCGCTTGGATGGAAATGAAAATAATGTTGTCGATGCCCAACACGACTTCCAGCAACGTAAGGGTGAGCAGGCTGACGAGTGCTTCGGCCGTGAAAATCTGATCGAACATAGAATTGGTGGCTTGCCGGGAACCATCGCCCGGCCTGGTGGTTTGGCAAAACTACCGGTTTTTCCGGCAAACCAGCCGCATTCGGGCCGCAGAAAAATTCGGTAACCCGACCAGAGTGAAGGGAACGGATTCCGGCTGCCGGGGTCCGGGTTCAATGAAAGTCAAAGTATTCCGTTTCGGCTTCCGCTTTGGTGCTGGCCGGTTTTTTCCGGAAAGGATTTTTCCACTCTGCGTTTCGCAGGTCCCCCTTGATCTTGCTGGCCACCCGTTTGACATCGTAGCCCACCTTGAAATTATCGGAAGTGCCCCGCAGGGTCAGGAACACGTTGCCACCCCCGCTTTCGTCGGCAACCGGCCCGAACTTCTCGTCTTTGTCGGGGCGGGCGAGGTTGCTGAGGGGAAAACGAAGGTGGTAGTCCATCACCTGGTCGAAGGTGTGGGTACCGAAAACGGCGATGTTCGACACGTTGGAGCGAATCTCCATTTCCGGAATCGTCACGGTACGGTTCTCAATGTGAAGGCTGTTCTTCAATTCCGAGAAGCGGATGTTGGCCAGTTCCCTCCTCCGGAGAAAAAAAGAAAGTTTCTGCATCGGGGAGAACTGGTTCAGCTCTCCATCCAGCACCGAGGTTTCCAGGTCGGCCTTCGCCAGGGGCGCCAGCAGATCCAACCGGTCGTTGAATACCAGCGAAGCGCGGATGCGGGAGGAAAGTTGGCCTTTCAGGTGGCGGTCCTGAATGAACGTCTGCCCGAAGTTCTCGAACGTGTAAAACGCGCTGTCCACCGCGATCCGTTCCAGCCGGGCCTGGGTTTGGACCGCAAGGCGGTTATTTTGTCGGCCGTCCACCGTCGCTTCCAACGCCACGGTGCCGCCGGCCATCTGCAGTGCCAAGTCGGAGAGCCGGGCCACTTGGTCGCGCATGACCACTTGCCCGCGGGCGTTCCGGGCCCGGAAGCGGCGGAAACGCAACTGATCGACCCGGCAGTTCAAATTCAGCGACAGCCGCGGGGAGAGGTCGAAGCGGTACGGTTCAGCGGAGTGCCGCCCAGCGGAGTGCCGCCCAGCGGAGTGCCGCCCAGCGGAGTGCTGTTCAGCCGCTTTCGGGTTGCTGCTCCGGGTAGTGAGCAATTCGTCGAAGTTGAGCAGGTGCGATGCGAAGTCTGCTTCCACGCCCAAATCCTGCCCCTTGATGAGCAGGTACGCCACGATGTTCTTGAAGTAACCGTCCAACCGGAAGTCGGAACTGCCCGCCCGGCCCGAAAAACCGCGGATGCGCAGGTCACTCTTGCGAAACTGGAAGTTGCCATTGAACCGGTCGAAGGCCAGGTCCACCCCGCGCAGCTTGAACTGCAGGTCCCGAACCGTCAGTTCGCCCGACGTGCGAACGTATTGTGCCAGCCGGTCGGTTTTCAGGTCGCTGGTTTTTCCCTCGAAACTGATTTGCCAGGCCAGTTCGCCCTTGGCCCGCTCGAGGTTTTCCACCGGGTAGAAAGCCAGCAGCGATCCTGCTTCCGCCGACCCCCGCAGGTTGAAAGCCAGGGTGGGGTTGAGGAAGTTATTGACGGTAAAGTTGCCGCCGAAGCCGCGCCCGTCGAGTGAGCCGCGGAGGTTTTTCAGACTCAGGGAGGAAGTTACGGCGCTTTGGGAGCGCCCGTTGCTGTAGGTGCCGGCCAGGAATACGTTTTTGACGCGTTTGCCCGACCCGGGATGGACAAAGGTGGCGTTTTGGCAACCAAACCGCACTTCCACGCGCGGAAAGGCCCGGCGGCCCAGGTCTCCCTTCACGGTTGCGTTGAAGAACAGGTCGCCCTGACTCCGGTAATTGCCCAGCTTGCGGGCAGTCGCCTCCGGCAGCAGGGAAAGCAGGGTCTGTACGTCGGTCTGGTCGCTGCGTATTTGCAGGTCCACCTGGCTGCTCAGGTTAGACCGGCGGTCGGTGGGTTCGGCGTCGCGCCACCGGCCCTGGAGGGTAAAACGCGCCTCGTTGATCGTCAGGGTAGAGGGTTGAACGGTCAACTCCCGTTGGGCGGGCCGGTAGTGAAGTTGGCTGTGGAGGGTCAGGCGCTTGTCACGGAAGTAGTTCTGCTTACCCAGCCGAAGTTGGCGGGTAGTAAAACTGCCATCCAGGCCGATGTCCATTTCGCCGCCCCGGGTGCCGAAGCGGGCGACGGCGTCGTGGGCCACGGCTTCGTACACTTCTTTCGACGGTCCGTCCCGCTCGTAGCGCACGTTCACGTTCTTGAGCAGAATTCGTTTCAGATCGAACGCGGATTCTTCTGCCGACTCACCCGCGGGCCGGTCGTTCCGCTGGAGGATGTCGAAGTTTGGGTTGCCTTTGGCATCGGTGGCGAGCAGCACCGCCGCGTTTTCCAGGTATATTTGATTCACTACGTAGCGACCCGACCACAAATCCCGCAAGTCGAGGGTACCGTAGAGCTTTTCGGCCGTGGCCATTGGCCGGGCGTCTCCTTTCCGCGTACCCGTGATCCGCACCCGATCCAGTTTGATGGCCAGTTGCGGAAACTTCTCGAACAGCGAGAGGCTGATCTTGCCAATCCGCACTTCCGTTTTCAGGCGCTGGTTGACCTGTTGCACGAAAAAGGCGATGATTCGGTCCTGGTTGGTCAACACCACGGCTCCGCCCGCCAGTGAAAGCAGGAAAAAACCGAGCGCAGTATACAGGAGTATTTTTCGGATCAAAACGCTGGTGATTACCGGATAGGAACGCATTTCAGCGCCCGGAAGTACGTGGGTTACACGAATTGCGCAAATCTACCGGGAAAACCGCCGTGAAAGCGCCACGTCACCAAATTTTATGCG
>JACMKY010000242.1 GCA_014379925.1 Cytophagales bacterium
ATTTTTTGCATTCCGCCGAATTTTCCATAATCTTATTGCCCGAACGCATTCTTCCCATTCACCCCATGACCTGTTCTACCGCTTGTAAACCGATTGGTTACGACCCCATCCCCCGTTTTTTCGCTGGGCGGCATCCCGCTGGGCGGCAATCCGCTTCCCGCAACGGTGGACGGCAATCCGCTGGGGCCGGCCGGCTCGCTTCGACCGGGCGTCTCTTTTTCGTGGTGGTGGCGTTGCTGCTGCTGGGCCGCTTTCCGTCGGGGGCGCAGGTGGCCGTCCCGCCCGCTTCCGACTACCGGCCCGATGCCAACGCGCTGGTGATGAAGTCGATGCAGTGGCGCCTGCTCGGTCCCTTCCGGGGAGGACGGGCCGTGACGGTGGCCGGCCATCCCACCGACCGGCTGGTGTTTTACCTGGGAACCACCGGCGGCGGGGTCTGGAAAACGGCGGACGGGGGCAACTCCTGGCAAAACGTCTCGGACGGGTACTTCAAAACGGGTTCGGTGGGGGCCGTGGCCGTCGCCGAATCGAACCCCCAGGTCGTTTACGTGGGCACCGGCGAACACACCCTGCGGGGAAACGTGTCCCACGGCGACGGGGTGTACAAATCGACCGACGGGGGCAAGACCTGGACGCACCTGGGCCTCTCCGACACGTACCACATCGGATCGGTCCTTGTTCACCCCACCAACCCCGACATTGTTTACGTAGCCGCCATCGGCCACGCCTTCGGCCCCAACCCGGAGCGGGGCGTATTCCGCACGCGGGACGGCGGCAAGACCTGGACCAAGGTACTCTACAAAAGCCCGGACGTGGGTGCGATTGACCTCACCCTGGACCCATCCAATCCGGACGTACTCTACGCGGCCACCTTCGAGTTCCGCCGGCTGCCCTGGGCCGTACGCAGCGCCGGACCGGGGGCCGGCATCCACAAAACGGTTGATGGCGGCGATACCTGGACGGAGATCACCCGCCGTCCGGGATTGCCCACCGGCACCCACCGGGGCCGGATCGGACTCGCCCTCTCCCCCGCCAAACCGGGCCGGGTCTGGGCCATCATGGAGGCGGAAAACGAACAGACCGGCGTGTACCGCACCGACGACGGGGGGGCAAGCTGGCAACTGGTCAGCCAGTTTGCCGACCTCTTCCAGCGACCCTGGTACTACCACCACCTGGCCGCCGACCCGCAAAACAGCGAGACGGTGTGGGTGCTCAACATCGGGATGTGGAAATCGGCCGACGGCGGCAAAAACTACCAGCGGGTGGAAACGCCCCACGGCGACAACCACGACCTCTGGATCGATCCCAGGGACCCCAACCGGATGGGGCAGGCCAACGACGGCGGGGGAACCGTCAGCTTCGACGGGGGAAAGTCCTGGTCGACGATCTACAACCAGCCCACGGCCCAGATGTACCACGTGACCACCGACAGCCGGTTCCCCTACCGCGTCTACGGGGCGCAGCAGGACAACTCCACGCTCTCCATTCCCAGCCGCTCGGACTACGGGGCCATCTACCCGGATGAGTACCAGGACGTGGGCGGGGGCGAATCCGGCTACATCGCCTTCGACAAAAAGGACCCGAACGTGATCTTCGCCGCCAACCACCACTGGCTCACCCGCCTCAACCAAACCACCCGCCAGCTCAAGGACGTTTCGGTGGTGCCCGACGACATGTACGGCTACGGATCGGCCGACCTCAAGTACCGCTTTCAGTGGACCTACCCGGTGGTGGTGTCGCCCCACAATCCAAACGTGCTCTACGCCACCTCCCAGTACGTACACCGCTCCACCGACCAGGGACAGAGCTGGCAGGTGATCAGCCCGAACCTGTCGCGCTCCGATCCGGCCACCCTCGAACGGACGCCGACCCTGGACGACCCGTCCATCGGCCAGGACTGGGGACCCATCAAGCGCGACAACACCGGCGTGGAGTGGTACGGAACCGTGTTCGCCCTGGCCGAATCGCCGGTCAAGGCGGGCGTGCTGTGGGCAGGCTCCGACGACGGGTTCGTCCAGGTTTCCACCGACCACGGCGGGCACTGGAAAAACGTCACTCCCCCGGAGATGCCCGCTTTCGCCCGCATCAGCCTCATCGATCCTTCCCCGCACGACCCGGCGACGGCTTACGTGGCCGCCCTCAAGTACAAGCAGGACGATTTCCGGCCGTACCTCTACCAGACCAACGATTACGGCAAGACCTGGCGCAAGATCACTCAGGGCATCCCCGACGACGCCTTCACGCGGGTGGTCCGGGAAGATCCGCGGCGGCGGGGGCTGCTCTACGCCGGCACCGAAAAGGGCGTCTACGTTTCCTTCGACGCGGGTGGGCACTGGCAACCGCTTCAACTCAACCTGCCCGTGGTTCCCATCCACGACCTGGTCATCCAGGACAACGACCTGGTGGCGGCCACCCACGGGCGTTCCTTCTGGATCCTGGACGACCTGACGATGCTCCACCAGCTCACCACTGACGTGCCGGATGCGGCCGTCCACCTGTTCAAACCCCGCCGGACCGTCCGGTTCCGGGCCGCCCTGGACCCGCCCGTCAAGCCGGTACCCGGCAAACCGGAAGACCTGGGCCAAAATCCGCCCAACGGGGTGGTGGTGCATTACTACCTGAAGGAAAAGCCCAAAGGGATCATCACGCTGGAATTTCTGGACGCGGGCGGCGCGGTGGTCAAATCGTACCGGAGCGGAGCGGACACCAGTCAGCGCCGGGCGGCGTTCAGCCCGAGCAAGGCAGATTCGGGTCGTACTGCTTTAGCCACCAGCGAGATGCGGATGCCAGCCGCGCCTGGCCGCAAGGAAGTCACGCTGCCGGCGGCGGCGGGCGGCAACCGGTTCGTGTGGGAAGACATGCGCTACCCGGCCCCCGTGGCGCTGCCCGGGGCGGTGACGCACGGAACCGCCAAGGGACCGCTGGCCACGCCGGGCACGTACCGGGTCCGGCTGACCGTGGACGGAAAAACCTGGACGCAGCCGTTCCAGATCGTCAAGGACCCCCGCATCGCCACCACCCCGGCCGAATTCAAGGAACAGTTCGACCTGCTGGTCAATATCCGTTCCCGGCTCAACGAGTTGCGCGCGGCCGTCAAGGACATCCGCCGGATGCGGCAGGAACTGGACAGCACCTCCCGGACGAGCTCCTCCCGGACGAGTGCTTCCTCAACGGGTGCCGTCCAAACGGCGGGCAAAGGGGACGCGGTGGAAAAAGTCAAGTGGGCGGCATTCCGTGACCAACTGCTGCGCATCGAGGACGCGCTGGTCCAGTTCCGGGCGAAGGCCACCCAGGACCTCACCAACCACCCGGTGCGCCTGGACACCCGACTGACGGTGCTGGCGGCCTTCGTGGAGTCCGATGATTCCAAACCGACCAGGCAGCAACGCGAACACTACGCGCTCCTGTCGCGCAGCCTGGCGGAAGAACTCCGGAAGCTGGCCACCCTCAAAGCGGAACGCCGCCCGGGCCCGTTGCCCGACCCGGCCAGGCCCACCGTTGACCGTCCCAACGACGGCAAGTAAACAATGAAAAATCATTAGTCATAAACCTGATTATGAATCAAATACTGAAGTTGACTTCGTTTGGGCTGTTGCTGGCGAGCGGCACGGGACTGCGCGCCCAGGATGCCACTGGGCGGCAGGCCGACGCGGAGGCGCCGGAGAAAAACCCGGTGGTGGCCGTCGACAAACGCTACGAAGACCAGATCCGGGCCCTGGCCAAGCGGCCGGCGGTGCAAACCGCTTTCCAGACCATCCTGGCCTTGGAACCCCAAACGCACCAGAACCTGATCACCCTCAACGAAATCCCCGCCCCGCCCTTCCAGGAGACGGAGCGCGCCGCGAAGTACGCGGGGATGCTGCGGGAAGCGGGGGCCGATTCGGTGTGGATCGACGAGGTGGGCAACGTGATCGCCCGCCGGAAAGGCCGGGCGGGGAAGAAAACGGTGGTGCTGGAAGCGCACCTGGACACGGTTTTCCCGGCGGGCACCGACGTGAAGGTGAAACACAAAGGCGACACCCTGTTCGCCCCCGGCATCGGCGACGACACCCGGGGACTGGCCATGGTGCTGGCCGTTTTGCAGGCCATGGAAAAGGCGGGTCTGGAAACCGAAGGGGACGTGCTCTTCATCGGCACGGTGGGCGAAGAGGGCCTGGGCGACTTGCGGGGAGTGAAGCACCTGTTCAGCGGAAAGGGCCCCAAAATCGATTCCTACATCGCCGTCGACGGGGGGACCGTGGGCGGCATCACCCACCGGGGCCTGGGTTCGCACCGCTACCGGGTTACCTTCCGCGGACCCGGCGGCCACTCTTCGGGGGCGTTCGGCACGGCCAATCCCCACGGGGCGCTGGGCAAGGCCATTCATTATTTTACCACCGAGGCCGACCGTTTCACCCGCCAGGGCATTCGCACCACCTACAACGTGGGGGTGATCGGCGGCGGCACGTCGGTCAACTCCGTTCCCTTCGAGTCGTGGATGGAGGTGGACATGCGTTCGGAGAGCCCCGAACAGCTCAAAGGCATCGACCAATTGTTCCAGGCCGCCGTTCAGCGGGGATTAAAGGAAGAAAACGGCATCAAGCGCCGGGGTCCCGACCTGACGGCAGAGGTGAAACTGGTGGGCGACCGTCCTTCGGGCGGCAACGACCCGGGCATCGCCCTGGTGCAACGAACCATGGCCGCCACGCGCTACCTGAAGGCGGAACCCAGGCTGGGGGTGGGTTCCACCAACGCCAACATCCCCTTTGCCAAGGGCATTCCCGCCGTCACCATCGGACGGGGCGGGGCGGGCGGCGGGGCCCACGCCCTGAACGAATGGTGGGTAAACGACCAGGGACACCTGGCCATCCAGCAGGCCCTTTTGATTGTACTGGCCGAAGCCGGAATGGCGAAGGGGTTGTAAGCAGCCGTAAGTGACAAGTCGCGAGTCGTACCCAGATACCCCCGGAAGGTTGACTACGCTATTTTCATCCGCGCAGTCAACCTTCCAGAAAAATACAGTACCGCCCAAAAACAACGTTAAGCAAATCCCGCCATCCCATGAAAAAACCGGTCGGTTGCCTTTCAATTGTGCTCACTGCCTTGCTGGCGGCCTGTCAACCCGAACCCGTTGAGTTACCGAAAAAAATGAATGTTCCGGCCACGGTGATGGCAAAATTGCGGGCCGCCGGTTTTGACACCAGTGAAGGGTTCAGCAAGTACAAAGGTGGCTACCTGGTAGAGTATGACATCTTTCTTACGGAAGCCCAAATTGATGAACTGACTAACCCGGTACCCAGGGGCCGGGACCAAGGGGCCAGGGTAGAACATTACCGTACCAATAACCTGGTTACGGGTACCCCAAGAGTCCTCCGGGTGTACTTGGATGCGGGCTTTGACCAGTACTTGCAAAACGCCTTCGACGCGGCACTCCGTCGTTACAATGCGCTTTCGCTGGGTCTTTCCTTCCAGCGAGCTACTGGCTCATCGGCGGCGGATATCCGTATTTTTTCCTTCTACGAAAGGAGTAGTATTTTAGGATACAGTGCGGGTTTTCCTTCGGGCGGTAATCCGGCCAGTCCCATCCAGCTCAATACGTACTACTACAACAGCGCCTCCCGAAGGGCGGATGCGGCGACGGTGATCGCCCACGAAATCGGCCACGCGATTGGCTTTCGCCACACGGATTTCATGAACCGGGCCTTTAGCTGCCGTACAGGCGGCAACGAAGGAGATGCCAACGTTGGCGCGGTACTTATTCCGGGTACGCCCACGGCGCCATCCGCCGGTTCCTGGATGCTCGCTTGTTCCAACAACACGGATCGTCCTTTTACCCCGCAAGACAACCTTGCCCTTACCAACACGTACCCCAGAAACCGGTCCATTCTCTCCGCCGGCGAAGAACTGCGGCAAGGCAATTTTTTGAGATCTCCGGACGGACGCTTTACCCTCATCCTTCAGGAAGACGGTAATTTAGTCATCTACGATGCCAGTAATCGGCCGCTTTGGGCGAGCAATACGCCGGGACAGCCCCAAATCACCCGTTGTGTGATGCAAGCAGACGGAAACCTGGTGCTCTATGACAACAATGGCCGACCGTACTGGGATTCCGGCACCTACCAGTACCCAGGTTCGTTGCTGGTCATGCAGAACGATGGCAACCTGGTCATTTACCGGAATGACGCGCCGCGCTGGGCCTCCAACACGTGCTGCTATTGATGCACCTCGGCCGCGACTAACATTTTGCTCGGTAGCCGCGGCGGTTGCTTGACGCCGTATGGTTGCGTAATTATAATTTCATTTTAGTATTGGATTTTTGGCAGGAGGCGGATTGCCAATCCACTGTTCAACAGGTCGGGATTGCAAATCTTAACCTCGGTTATTCCAGTTGCTTGCCACTCAAAACATTACTTCGCAAACAGCACCTTCAGGGTCACCACCTGCCTCACCCAGCGGGCGTGCCTTTTTTCGCCGGGCACCACAATGCGGTAGGGTCCCTCGCTGTCGGGCAGGGGCTGGCCGTCGCGTTGGTCGGCCAGGAAGAGGACCCGGTCGGTGAAGGCGGGGTCAAGTTCGGGCAGGGCGAACACGGCCTCGTAGCCGTCGGAGGCCTGCACCAACAAGTACTTGGCCAGGTTATCGCCCTTCAGTTGCGAACCCAGCGTCACCCCGGCCAGTTGCAGTACGTCGGCCAGGGCGTAGCCCGAATAGGTGTACTGCTTGCCGTCCGCTTCCTTCGCCCGGTGTTCCGTGCGTTTGAGTTTAAACAGGTCGCCCTTTCCCAAGGTCATCGGCTTGGTCACCTCCCCCTCCAGGCGGAGGGTGGCCGGGTCGGTGCCGGTCTGGGCACGGAGCGATAAGGTTGCCAATCCCAGCAGGAGGCAAAGCGGAAACGCGGGGCGAAAAGGGTTCATAAGTAGTTATTCGTTATGCAAAACATTATAAGTCAAATGGTTAATGCAGGAAAAAGCTTCGATTGTTGCCGGTTGGGTGCGCATGGATGAGTTATAGCAACAACTGCTCAACCCATCATACTTTCCGGATGAGCGGGCTGAAATCCCGGGTGGATACCTGCACTTGATCGCCGGGCTGCAGCATCCGGACCACCTCGGCCGTGGCCAGCAGCGCTACGACGCGCTCCGCCACCCGCACCCGCACTTCGAACCCCACCGCGCCGGGCGCAATGCCCAGTACTTCCCCGAAAACCGGGGACTCCGCACCCGACGGGGCATCCGGCCCCGGGGGAGTTTGAAAGGGCACCGCGGCTTTTCCCTGCCGCACCACCCGTCCCGCGTCGAGTTCAATCGCGTAGTCCGCCAGCCGGTATTCCGCTGGCTCGTGACTCACCAGCACGGTGGTGAGCCCGAAAGTGCGGTGCGCACGGACGAGTTCTTCGCGCAACGCGCCTTTGGTTTCGGCATCCAGGGCGGAAAAAGGTTCGTCGAGCAGCAGCAGTTTGGACCCGCGCACGAGGGTTCGGGCCAGGGCCACCCGTTGCTGTTGCCCGCCCGAAAGCGTGGCCGGATAGCGGTGCTGCAGGGTTTCCAGGCCCGTACGGCGCAGCATGTCGTCGACGGGCGCCGGGTGCGGCTTGCCGGGGAGGCCAAAGGCGAGGTTCTGCCGGACGGTCAGGTGCGGAAACAGGGCGTAATCCTGAAAGACCAGTCCGACGTTGCGTTGCTGGGAAGCTACCCAAACGCCCCGGCGGGTATCGAGCCAGGTTTCCTCCCCCACGCGGATGGTTCCCGCTTCCGGCTTCACCAATCCCGCCAGGATTTTAAGCAGCGTGGTTTTGCCCGCCCCCGATTTGCCCGACAGCACCACGAAATTCCCCTCTTCCACCGTAAAACGCACGTCCAACCGGGTCTCGCCCGTCGGCAGGGCCAGTTTCTTGATCACGTGTACGTCGAACATAGTTGGGTGGGTGGTAGGCAGGGGCGACCGGAGCAATGAAGCCGATAGTGAGCAGTTGACAGCAACGGTTGTCGGCTAAAAAACCAAGGTAGAAAGACAATGACGTTTTTTTGCCTGTTTGATCGTTTTTCTTTTCTGCTTACGGCCCGTTTCCGATCCCCGGGGTAGTCGGTGGTTTGCCTGGCCGGCTGCCGACTCGCCCGTTGACCCAGTAAACGGCCAGCAGGATGCCGAAGGAGACGACCAGCAGAACCAGGGAATAGGCGTGGGCGGCGGGGTAATTGAGCGATTCCACCTCGTCGTAGATGGCAATGGAGGCCACCTTGGTTTCGCCGGGGATGTTGCCCCCGATCATCAGCACCAAGCCGAACTCCCCGATCGTATGGGCGAAGGTGAGCACCGCGCCCGTTAGCAACGAAGCCTTGATGTTGGGCAACAACACCCGGATGGCCGTTTGCCAGGGCGACTGGCCGAGCGTATAGGCCGCTTCGCGGAGGGAGAGCGGCAAGGCCTGGAAGCCGGATTGAATCGGCTGCACCATGAAGGGAAGGCTGTAAATCACCGAAGCCAGCACCAGTCCGCCGAAGGAAAAGACCAGCCGAACATCCAACGCCGAATCGAGCAGGCGGCCCAGCGGCCCGGTCGGGCTCAACAACACCAACAGGTAGAACCCCAGTACCGAAGGCGGCAGCACCAACGGCAAGCCCAGGATGGCTTCCGCCACGGGCTTCCAGCGAAAACGACCGTAGGCCAGCCCGTAGGCAATGGGGATGCCGATGACCAGCAGCAGCAGCGTGGTGAGCAGGGAAAGCCTGAAGGTAAGCAGGAGCGGTTGCCAGTCGATCATCTTTACAATGACCAATGATCAATCACCGACCCGGCTATTGAGAGTAAATAAAGATAATTGATAATTGATCATTTTCATTCCAGCGTGGCGAAATCCTGTACGCAGGTGTGGCGGTAAACGGACTGGTGCGGCCGGATGGCCACCCCCATCAGGTTGAGCTGGGGATTGAGCAGGTTGTGCCGGTGTCCCAGGTCGGGCACTTTTTCGTCGATCAGCAACCGAATGACTACGTCCATCGCCTGGTTGGAGCCGTAATAACAATTTTCGGCGAGGCGGTAGCCGTCCGCCGGCTTCAGAAACCGCAGGATGCGCTCGCCGAAGTTGGTGCCGTCGGTGGAGTTGTGCCCCGTCACGCCCTTTTTTCCGGTTTCGTTGGCGTGGTAAGCTGCCGACTGGCCCAGCTTTTCGTTGGGCTGGAACATCGGCAGTCCCTTTACTTTCTTCAAGTCAGTCACCAGGGAGCGCACGTAACCGCTCAGCGGCAGTTTTTTCTCGCGCAAGTACGCCGCCAGGTAGGTGCGGGCAAACCGATCCCCGTCGGTGCGGGCCAGGTTGGTGAGCGCGATCACCCGTTGCTCTTCCTCGCTGAGGTAGGCAACCCCCTTGGCGGTGTGCGCGGCGGCCAACTGATCGGCCGTCCACTCGGGAAAGGTATCCGTCTGGGCAAAAGAGCGGGGTGCCGCCCACAGGAAAGCAGGCAGCAGGAAAAACAGGCAGCCAACCAGTCGCGAAGCCTTAAGGGGCCGGGAGAAGTTCATTCGGTACGGAATGTTCTCCCATAACGACGTAAACTCCCCCCGGCGTGTATCGTCACTCACTTCGTTGGTTTTCTGTCCCGTGCCGCTTCTCGTAAAACAGGGGCAGGAGCTCCCGCCGCCTTCTTTTCGCTCCTTTCGCCTTCACCCGACCGGTAACTACCATCCGGTAGATGACCGCCAACATCCAAACGGTGGCCGCCAGCAGAAGCCCGTTGCCATAGTACACCGGGCTGATGGTCAGTACCTTCGTCAGCATCAACCCAACCACCAACAGGGCCGACGCCCCCAAAGCTACCATTGTGTTTATCCTTATTGCGTTCACGTAGTTACGGTTAAAAAAATCGTTTATCTAAACTGTTACCCCAATGTTATTAAATTATTAACGTTTTGTTAACATTGGGGTAACATTAGAACCAACCATAAAAGTTCGGGTTGCCAACAAAAAAAACTCCCCGGTGGCTGACCGCCTAAAACGAACCGTTTGCGATCGGGAGGGTATTTTCCGCGGCGACCCGGCTCAAAATCCGATCGAGCGGTCGAGGTGGGTGTAGCCGCCGTCTACGTAGAGGTGTTGCCCGGTGACGTGCGAAGCCCGTTCGGACAACAGGAACAGCACCGCGTCGGCAATCTCTTCGGGCGTGGTCATGCGGCGACCCAGCGGGATGCGGTCGGTGATTTCTTTCAACTTCCGTTCCGGGTGCTCGAACCCTTTGATCCAGGTGTCGTAGGCGGGGGTCTGCACTTCGGCGGGCACCACGGCGTTTACCCGGATGCCGTAGGGCAGCAACTCCACCGCCCACTCGCGCGTCAGGGCCATCTGTCCCCCTTTGGCCGCCACGTAGCCCGAAGTGCCTCCCTGACCGGTCACCGCGGTTTTCGAACCGACGTTGACAATGCTGCCCCGGCTCCGGATGAGGGCGGGCAGGCAGTAGTGCGCCAGCGCGTAGTAATGGAACAGGTTGGTTTGGATGGATTGCAGGAACGCCCGGGGCGAACCGTGTTCCAGTCCCACCCCGTCGTTAAAACCCGCGTTGTTGACCAGGGCGTGGATGCGGCCGAATTCCGCCAGGGTCCGCGTGGCCACCCGTTCGCAATCGGCCTCGGCGGTGAGTTCGGCCCCCACGCAGGAAGCTGGGTAGCCCTGCGCCCGCAAGTCGTTCACCACGCGCTGGCCCTGGTCTTCCCGCCGATCGACCACCACCGGAATGGCCCCCTCGCGGGCGAGACCCCGCACCACGGCCTCCCCAATGCCGCTCGCCCCCCCGGTGACGACGATGACTTTGCCGCTTAAATTCAGTTCCATCGGCTTAGATAGTGGATAGTGGTCATAGTGAGCGAAGTCGAACTAGGATAGTTGACAATTATCCACTATCCAC
>JACMKY010000243.1 GCA_014379925.1 Cytophagales bacterium
GCCCACGTCGCCGAAGCCGGCGACGACGGCCACCTTGCCGGCCATCATCACGTCGGTGGCGCGGCGGATGGCGTCCACGCAGGACTCCTTGCATCCGTAAAGGTTGTCGAACTTCGATTTGGTAACCGAGTCGTTGTCGTTGATGGCCGGCATCAGCAGCGTGCCCTTCTTCATCCGTTCGTAGAGGCGGTGCACGCCCGTGGTGGTTTCTTCCGACAAGCCCCGGATGCCGGCGGCCAGTTCGGGATAGCGGTCAAACACCATGTTGGTAAGGTCGCCCCCGTCGTCGAGGATCATGTTGAGCGGCTGGCGGTCCTCACCGAAGAAAAGGGTCTGCTCGATGCACCAATCGAACTCTTCCTCGTTCATCCCTTTCCAGGCAAACACCGGGATGCCGGCGGCGGCAATGGCGGCGGCGGCGTGATCCTGGGTGGAAAAGATGTTGCAGGACGACCACGTAACTTCCGCACCCAGTTCCGTCAGGGTTTCGATCAACACGGCGGTTTGGATGGTCATGTGAAGGCAGCCGGCAACGCGGGCACCTTTCAGCGGCTTGGCCGGACCGAACTCCGCGCGGATGGCCATCAGACCCGGCATCTCGGCTTCGGCCAGCCGGATCTCCTTGCGGCCCCATTCGGCCATGGCAATGTCCTTTACTTTGTAATTCACCTGGGTAGTTACCATAGAGTATGTTTTTTCTGATTTGGCGCAAAGGTAATGATCCGCCCCTAAGTTCTCACTGCCCGCGCCAAGTTTTGTGTCCCGCAACCCATCCGGAACCGGTACTCATTCAGTCTTCCAGCTTCTGAACCCGCTTGGAGATGGCAAATATTTCCTTCAAAATCGTTTCCTGTTGGATTTCCCGCTTTTTTGCCTCTTTGCGAAGTTCCAGCATTTCTTCGGAATGCTTGATCAATACGTCGTAGGCCAGGTCCATCCGTTGGTTCTGTTCCTTGATCTGTTGGCCCTGTTCCTCAAAGTTCCGTTGGTGCTGGTCCATTCTTCGGCCCTGTTCCTCAAAATTCTGCTGTTGCCGGTCCATTCTTTCCAGCAAGCGGTCGGTTTTCCGCAGGTATTCGGCCAGCAATTCAATGATCTTGTCTTCGTTGTTCATCGCACGGGGGAGTTCAGCCAATAAAGGTACCCATTCCCCCGGAAAAACCTACTCCGCAATAAAGGGCAGCACGCTCTCCAGGCGCAGGCTGCGCGAACCCTTGACGAGCACGTGCGCCCCCGCGAAGGGATGGTCGGCCAGCCAGTTGTGCAGCGAGAACTTGTCGGGAAAGTAGTACGCGCCCGGGTTCACTTCCAGGGCGTGTTGCATCAACGGGCCGCACAGGATCACCGTGCCGAAGCCGCTTTCGGCCACCAGCTCGCCCACGCGGCGGTGCTCGGCGGGGGCGTAGTCACCCAACTCCAGCATATCGCCCAGAATGACGACTTTCTTTTCGGCTTTCAGGGTCCGGAAGTTCCGCAGGGCAGCCTCCACGGAAGAAGGGTTGGCGTTGTAGGCATCCAGCAAAACCGTGTTGGTGCCCTTGCGCACGATCTGCGAACGGTTGTTTTCGGGCTGGTAGGCAGCCACGGCGGCGTTGGCCAGTTCGGGGGGTACCTCGAAGTATTTTCCCACGCAGAGGGCGGCGGCCACGTTTTCGAAGTTGTACGCGCCCGTCAGTTGCGTTTCGACCCGTTGCCCGTTCTCGTGCCGGTAGACCACGAACGGCGAAGATTCGAGCAGTTCGCAACGCAGGTAGTCGCCCGGTTCGGGAAACCGGATCCGTTCCGAGAAGTGCCTCGGCTTGCTGGTTTCCACTTCCCGCAGCAGCGGCTCGCGCGAGTTGATGAAAACCACCTCCTGGCTTTCACTCAGGAAATCGTACAACTCCCCTTCGCCCTGCATCACGCCTTCCAGGCCACCGAACGTTTCCAGGTGCTCCTTGCCAATGTTGGTAATCAGCCCGTGCGTTGGCTCGCCGATGCGGAGCAATTCCGTCATTTCCCCCCCGCGGTCGGCGCCCATCTCGATAACGGCTATTTCTACGCGCTGGTCGATGGCCAGGAGCGTAAGGGGTACGCCGATGTGGTTGTTGAGGTTGCCCTGGGTGGCGTAGGTGCGGTAACGCTGCCGCAGTACCGCGTGGATGAGTTCCTTGGTGGTGGTTTTGCCGTTCGAGCCGCCGATGGCCAGAAAGGGAATCATCAACTGGCGGCGGTGGTGCCGGGCCAGTTGCTGCAGCGCCCGCAGGGTGTCGTTCACCAACAAATACCGCTCGTCGACCGCGTAGGCAGCCTCGTCCACCACGGCGTAGCGGGCGCCTTTTTCCAGGGCCTGCCCGGCAAATTCATTGCCGTTGAAATTCTTGCCTTTGAGGGCAAAGAACAGCGCGTTGGGGCCGATCTGGCGGGTATCGGTAGCAACGCCGCCGCTGGCCAGGTAGGCGGAATAAAGCGATTCGATGGGTGAGCTCATCCGTTTTTTTAGCTAACTTGAGGCCGGGAATTTACGCAGATTCCGCCGCCGCCCGCCTTTTACCCGCGCTCGTTCATGAAAGATTTTGGCTTGCTGTTCGCTTTTTGCTCGCTTTTCGCCCATCCCGGGATTGGCCAGCCGGCCGGCCAGCCCGCTTCTTTTCGCTACGAGGCGTCCGTTCCCGTCACCGTGGCCGGCCAGCCGCTGGCCAATCCTTGGGCGGGTGGTCTCAACGCGGGCCAATTCTCCACCCTTTTCCTCAACGACGATGCCGTGGCCGATCTGGTGGTGTTCGACCGGACTACTCATAAACTGACTGCCTTCCTGGCCGTTGCCGAAGGCGGGCACTACGCCTACCGCCACGCGCCCGCTTACGAGTTTGGGTTTCCCCCGCTCAGCGGCTGGGCGCTCCTGGCCGACTACGACCACGACGGCCGCAAGGATCTCTTCACCCACACCAACCTGGGCATTGCCGTCTACCGGAACGTCGCCGAAAATGGCATCCGGTGGGAAAAAATCGCCGACCCCCTCTACACGGAAGGGTTTTCGGGCCAGATCAACCTCCAGGTGCCCGTCAGCGACATTCCGGCCGTGGTGGACCTGGACGAAGACGGCGACCTGGACGTGCTCGCCTACGACTTTTCGGGTCACCAGGTCGAATACCACCGCAACCAAAGCGTGGAAAAGTACGGCCACGCCCGCGCCCTGGAGTTTAAACGGGTCTACACCTGCTGGGGAAATTTTGAATCGGGAGAAACCTGCGTGGATTTCCGGTTTGGCCTCCCCTGCGGCAGTGGGGGCCGCCTCGCCCCGGGAGGCCGCCCGCTGCATTCCGGCTCCTCGCTGTTGGTGGCCGATCTCAGCGGAGACGGCCATAAGGACGTGCTGACGGGCAAGGTGGACTGCAACCCGCTCCAATACCTGGTCAATGAGGGCACCAACCGGGACGCCGATTTCACGCGCCGACAGCCGTTTCCCGCCGACAAACCCGTGGATTTCGCCGCCTTTCCCGCCGCCTTCTACGAAGACGTGGACTTTGACGGCAAGCAGGACCTCATCGCCGCGCCCAACGTGTCGGCCAACGAAAGCGGTCAGGTTGATTTCGGGGCCTCCGCCTGGCTTTACCTCAACCAAGGTACCCCGGCGCGGCCGGACTTCCGGTACCGCCAATCCGATTTCTTGCAGGAGCAGATGGTGGACGTGGGCGAAAACGCGGCCCCGGCGCTGGCCGATGACGACGGGGACGGGGACCTGGATTTGTTCGTGGGAAACACGGGTCTTCGCAACGGCGACTCGTTCTCGGCGGTCATTTCGCGGTTTGAGAACGTAGGCAGCGCCCGTCAACCCGCTTTCGCGCGGGAAACCGGTAATTTTCTTGCATTCGGCCATTCCGCCGACCCGGCCGGAAACGGACACGGCGGACACGGTGGAGACCAACCGGGGTTGACCGATGTCCGACCCCTCTTTGCCGACTTCAACGGCGACGGGGCGACTGACCTGGGTTTCACGGCCCACACGGGGGGGGCTACGGCGCTCTGGTACATTCCCAACGCTGCTGCCCGGGGACAAGCCTTTCAACTGCTACTGCGGGATACGGTACGGTTGCCGCTCCCCCTGGACTTCGACGAGCGGCCTTTCCCCTGGGACCTCGACCGCGACGGGGACCTGGACTGGCTGGTGGGTAACCCGCGGGGGAACCTCCGGCACTACGAAAATACGGGTACCGCTTCCCGTCCCGTCTTCCGGCTCGCAAACGATCAATTCGGCGGTATACCCGAAGACCCGGAGCGGCGGAACGTGGTGCCGCTCGTTGCCGATGTGAACGCCGACGGCCAACCCGACCTGCTGACGGGCGACCGAAGCGGGCGGCTCACCCTCTACCCCAGTTTTTGGGCCGATCCGGACGGTGCGTTCGGGGCGGTTACCGATCTGGTGCTGGACACGCTCTCCCGGCGCTATACTTCGGCTATTCTGGGGGGTCCGCTTTTCCCCGTCGTTGCCGACCTGGACGGTGACCAGTTGCCGGAATTGCTCGTGGGCACCCACGCGGGCGGCATTGCTTACCTGAAAAACACCAGCCCACCGGGGTCGTCGACGGAAACGGTTGCCGGACCAGAAGCGGTTGTTTATCCCAATCCGGTCAAGCGTTACGCGTACGTGCGGGTGCCTTACGCGGGCGAGGTAGAACTGTTCAATTCGTTGGGACAAAGCGTGTTGACACGCAGAAGCATTCTCGCCAACCGGGAAATCGCCGTGGATCTGGGCTACCTCACCAATGGCTTGTACGTGCTGAAAATCGGGGGATCGGGCGGCGAAGTGCAGACGCGAAAGCTATTGCTGCAAAAGGAATAGGAAGGGGATGCTCGTTTTCTTAATGGAGGGCTTCACCAACGATCACGAACGCGCCTGCTTGGCGCGCGTGAGCCAAAGCCTGACTCTCGTTTGGATGCGGATGTTTTCGGGGTGCGGCAGATGAACAAACAAGAGGCGCAGTTCATTGTAAAGAGCCCGCCGCGCCTGCTCAAACGTGTCTCCCTTCACCCGGATCAATTCCGGAATTTCTTCAATGCAACCAATAAACGCACCATGATTGGTCTGCTCAAATAGCAACGTGAATGAGGTAGGCAATAAGTGGCTCATGGGATGGATTGAGGTTAGGTTGATGAAACGAACGAAACGGGTACGCGCTTGCTGACGGGCAAGGTACTGAAAGTGATTGCAATACCGAGAGGCGTATTGTAAAAGGCCGTAGACACCGGGCGGCGAGTACTGTAGCTATGAGTGTAAAGATAAGTTAGGTCCTCCTGTCCGGCAAGGTATAAAATACTCAAATAAATAAATCCGTATTTATACGCAGCGTGACGCCGGGTTTGCGTGGTCGCTGCCGTTTGGCGCGAACCAGGGTTTGCTTTCCCGTGTACCATCAGACACCCGACTGAAATCCATTCCAGTTACTGGTTACCAACCGATTTCCTAACTCCTCATGAAAACCATCTGTGTATTCTGCGGCTCCAGCGCGGGCAAGCGAGAAGTGTACCGCCAAAAAGCCGTTGGTGTCGGCAAACTGCTGGCCGCGCACGCCACCACGCTCGTTTACGGGGGTGGCCGGGTAGGACTGATGGGGGCGGTGGCCGACAGCGCGTTGCAAGCGGGTGGCCGCGTGATCGGGGTGATTCCGCGTCACCTGATGGACCTGGAAGTGGGACACCGGGGGCTGACCGAACTGCGCGTAGTAGCGTCCATGCACGAACGCAAGCAACTGATGTGCGACCTCTCGGATGGCTTCGTGGCCCTGCCCGGCGCCTTTGGCACGCTGGACGAACTCTGCGAAATCCTGACCTGGAACCAACTGGGAACCATCCAGAAACCCACCCTGCTGCTCAACGTCGAAGGCTACTTTGATCACTTCCTCCGTTTGCTCGATCACTTCGTGGAAGAAGGCTTTCTCAAACCGCAAAACCGCGCCCTGCTGCTGGTGGAGGAAGACGAAACCCGAATCCTGGCGCGGATGCAAGCCTACGAGCCGGTGCCCGTGAAGAAATGGATCACCGAAGCCGAACGGTGAGCGATGGGTCGCGTGCCTTTTTGCTGCTCGAGCGCGTCAGGGGACGATTTTTGGAGAACAATTGACGAAGCCGAAAAATTATGGGACTGGATACTGTTGAGTTGATCGTGGAAACGGAGAAAATATTTGGGATTAATATTCCGGATTTGGAAGCGGAAGAAATCGATACGGTGGGCGACTTACAAGCCTGCGTCTGGCGGCACCTGCAAGCCAAGCCACTTGGATTGCGAAACCCGGATTTTGCTAGTCAGGAACGGGTGTACCAGCGGGTGGTGGAGGTTATGCACGACCGCTCGGGTGCGCCGCTCGAAGATATCACTTCGGAGGCATCCATCACCAACGATTTGGGAATGGATTAGACCAATTCAGATTCTAGTCAAGCTTCTACTTGTTCAGTTTAGTTACACCAATTCAAAACAAGTAGGATGCATCACGTTTTCTTTGAAGTATGGATACGCAGTAAATCACAAATCTGCATTCCAAATTTCTATCCGGTTATTCTTTCCTGCCCGACTTACCATCCCGCAGCTTCTGGTCCAGTTCCCGACTGTCCTTGAGCATTTGTTGGGGATGGTCCATGTCGGAATTTTCGTCCAGGGCTTTCCAATTGAATTTCTCGTCGATGGGCGTGAGGGCTTTTTGCGGGTCGAAAATGCGCCCGTCCACCGGCCGGGC
>JACMKY010000244.1 GCA_014379925.1 Cytophagales bacterium
ACCAGCACGGGTACGCAATCGGCCACCGACACGGCGACAAACAGACCCGGACGCCCGGTAATCAGCGCATCGTAGCCTTCGTAACTGCCGGGCGTCCCGGCGAGCAGAATCTGGTCGCCGTGTACCTGGTGCGAAAGCGCAACCTGGTCGGTTTCGATGCCGAGGCTGCCGAAGAAGCGGCGACGGTTTTCCAGTACGTTCCCGGCTTCGTCGCCCGACCGCAGCCCCAGGTTGAGCGAGGCAAACGGGGGCAAACTCACGCCCCCGTGCCGCTTGCTCTGGGCGGCAACCAGGGACGGAAAAGCGGAGAAAAGGGCGGGTTGGTGGTAGAGGGACGGGGTGGTGTACCGGAGAAGATCGTCGCCCTGCTTTTCAAATGCTTCGGTTATTTTCTTTTTCATCCGGGAATGTCAAGTGCACAATCAAAAAAGATTTCTCGCCAAGCAGACGCGAAGTTCGCAAAGGCTTTGCGTCTGTTCGGGGCGCTCGGCGAGAAAAGCCGCGGTTTATAAATTTCCCCGCAGGCCTTGTTCGCGTTCGATGGCTTCGAACAGCGCTTTGAAGTTGCCCGCCCCGAACGACTTGGCTCCCTTGCGCTGAATGATTTCGTAGAAGAGCGTCGGGCGGTCCTCGACGGGTTTGGTGAAGATTTGCAGCAGGTAGCCCTCCTCGTCGCGGTCGACCAGGATGTTGAGGTCGCGCAGGGGTTGCAGGTCTTCCTCGATCCGACCGACCCGGTCCAGGAGATCATCGTAGTAGGTATCGGGCACGCGCAGAAATTCCACGCCCCGCCGCCGCAGTTCGGCCACCGTTTGCACGATGTCGTGGGTGGCAACGGCGACGTGTTGCACGCCCGCCCCGCGGTAGTAGTCCAGGTATTCTTCAATCTGCGATTTGCGCCGTCCGGACGCCGGTTCGTTGATCGGGAATTTGATGTAGCCATTGCCGTTGGAAACCACCTTGGACATCAACGCGGAATAGTCGGTCGAGATGGTCTGGTCGTCGAAGGTGATCAGGAGTTGGAAGCCCATCACGTCCTCGTAGAATTTCACCCACTTGTTCATCTCCCCCAGCGCCACGTTGCCCACGCAGTGGTCCACGTACTGCAACCCGACGGGTTGGACGGGCAGGGTACCCTGGACGGGGCGGTAGCCGGGCAGGAATATCCCCCGGTAGTTTTTGCGCTCCACGAAAGTATGCAGCGTATCGCCGTAGGTATGGATGGAAGCCAGCGTCACCTCGCCCTGTTCGTCGCGCCAGGTTTGGGGCGGCGAAGCGGGTTGCGCTCCCCGGCTCACCGTTTCGTGAAACGACCGCTCGGCATCGTCCACCCAGAGGGCCAGCACCTTCACGCCGTCGCCGTGTTGCTGCACGTGGCGGGCGATGTCGGAGTCGGGCAGCAGCGAGGTGGTGAGCACCAACCGAATTTTTCCCTGCTGCAATGCGTAGGAAGCCCGGTCGCGCTGGCCCGTTTCCGGACCGGCGTAGGCCACGGGCGCGTAGCCGAAAGCAGTTTGGTAGTAGTAGGCCGCCTGTTTGGCGTTGCCCACGTAGAGTTCGAGGTGATCGGTACCCCGGATGGGCAGAAAGTCGGGTTCCATGGCAGTGGTTGGTGAAGTTGAAGGAGTGGCTGATGCGGGCGGCGGTCCGTCGGAAAGTCTATTTTCAGGAATCGCTTGCAAGTTAAAGTATCTATTTTCAGCTTTGTGAAAACCATTAATCAACTGTTTCCTCATGGTGGATGCTGAAAGCCTTGACAACGCCCTGATCGCGCTGGTGGACAAAAGGATCGAATTAAACGGGTTGAAGTACAGTGATGATTCTTACGACAAAGTGGAAGAAGAACTGCACGACATGGAAGACGACTTCGTGGATGTCTACGGCAAATACCTGGAAAAAGTATTGGAAGACGTGCACGAAAAGTACTGTTCCAACACCGAAGTACTCTTGCCAACTGCCTACGTAGCCAAAAAATACATCCAAAAGAACGAACAGCCCGGCGGCAAACCGGTCTACGAAGTAAGTCCCCAGGAGGGCGTCTGGGTGGATCTCGACGGGAAGCCGGGCCAGGAAGCCCACCTGGTGCTGGTTCCCAGCCCGGCCCGCATCCTGCTGATGATCGGCACCCAGGCGGCCAAGGAAGTGTGGCGGGTTTGAAGGGTTGGAGTGGGTTGGCAGGTTGCAGGTTGGCAGGTTACAGGTTAGCAGGTTGCAGGTTGGCAGGTTATAGGTTACTTTAGACTGAAAAGGCTGTAAAACGATGAAGCGCAGATCTACTTCTGCGCTTCTTTTTTGCGTGCCGACTTTATCTATCCCGTCACCTCCCAGCACCCCCAACAACCTGTAACCTGTAACCTGTAACCTGTAACCTACAACCTGTAACCTGCCAACCTGCAACCTGCAACCTGCCAACCTGTAACCTGTAACCTGCAACCTAAAACTTCGGGCAGGGCAGGCGGCGGGCGCTGCGGGGCATTTTCCTCCGCTTGGGTGACTGGGGGAAGAGATAGGCGATCGAAATTTCGTGCGAGCCACCCGTGGAAGGCGTCAGGCTGGAAATGGTCAGGTCGTAGCTGTAGCCCAGCGAAAGGTTGTTGTTCTTGAAACCCACCAGAAAAATGGCCGCGTCGTGGTTGTTCAACCCTTCCAATGAACTCTTCAAAAGAGGAATGCCCCGGTACCACAAACCCACCACCAGCGGCTCGTAGGTGAAGTAGGCGCCCGCGTCCAGCTGGCTGAACTTGCCCTGCCGCTTGTAGAGCAACGCCGGCGAAAAGCTCACCTCCCGTTCGTTCTTGCTGATCTTCAATCCCCGCTTGGTCTTCTTGTCCAGCGGAATGTTTACCCCGGCGGTAATGGTCGATTTCATCGGCAGCGGACTGACGTCGCCCGTGAAGGACTGGTTGGGCCGGTTCATGTGGTGCGCCGAAAAACCGACGTAGAACCGCTGCGAAAACAACAATCCGCCGGAAGAAAGGTCGACGTAGCCCTTGTTTTCGTAATTCGAAGGCTCACCGGGCCGACTGGGATCGAAGCCCTTGCTGGTATACTGGTTGCCGAAGGTAAGTCCGTAGTAGTTGAGCCCCCGCAACACGTACGAAGCCTGCAACCCCGCCCGGAAGGCCCACTCGTCGGACAGTTCCAATTGGTAGGCGTACTGCGCGCCGATGTCGGTGTTCTGGAATTTACCGAAGCCTTGTACGTCGCGGGTCACCAGCAGGCCCACCCCGCTCTTGGCGCGGGGAAAGTAGTAGTCGAACGAAGCCGAGTAGGTAACGTAACTGGCCTCCAGGCTGGGCCACTGGTTGCGATAGTTGACCACCACGCGGGGGGCCAGCGCCGAACCGGCGAAGGCCGGACTCAGGTACAGCGGGGCGGCGTAGAACTGCGAATACTGGGGATCTTGCGCCCGCAATCCGGACGCACCCAACAAAACGGCCAGCAGGAAGGAAAACGAGCGAACGGGTTTGAGCATTTCTGACGGGCTAACGAACGGGTAACGGGAAACAGTCAACGTGGATGGGTCGGCGGGTTTGGTCAACCCGACCCGTTTACGCAAGACTAAAGCATAATCGGAACTCTTTTGGTGCACATCCGGCCAGAAAGGTACATCCCGGCGAATTGGCCGGATTTCGATCCTTTTCCTCCCCCGATTAATGGGTACTTTTAGGCTTTGAACTCCGGGGAAGGTACAAAACGCCGGGCTACGCATACTAGAAAGTGCAATTGTCAGTTTAGTAGTGTGTAAATAAACCGCAGGCCCACCTCTAAAACGATTTCCGAGCAAGAATACCGAAATAACTCCGTTCGATGGCTTTTATTTTACGTCTGGCAAACTATCCGCGATTATACATGGCCTACCGTATTCGCAACCGGTTCATCCCCCACTTCATCCTTTGTCTCCTTGCGTTTCTCGGCCTCCGGGTCCACGGCTCCTACGCGCAGTGTCCCAGCTTCAGCTTTCCCTCCACGCCCATCTGCGCCGGCGACGCCTGCGATACCAACCCAACTACATTTACCTACTCCGGAGCGAGCACGCCGGCCACCACGTTCCGGTGGGATTTCGGCGACCCCGCCGTCCAGACCGATACGTCCTCCCAACGAAACCCCAGCTACATTTACTCCCGTCCCGGCAGCTACACCGCCTCCCTGACGGTCCGGAACGGGGCCGATTCGGTTACCTGTAGCCAAACGGTCAACGTCGGGGGTTTCGGTGAATTCATTATCGGGGCGCCCGAAGACATCAACAAGGGGGAACAGGAAGAAGAGATTTGCATCGAAGACCTGCCCGCTACCCTGACGCCCATTTTCGGTCCGGGCTCCACGCCGCCCACCAACCCGAAATACCTGTGGTCGAACGGCGACACCACCGCCACCAGTGCCATCGACACCGCGGGGTGCTACTCCGTCCAGATCACCGATTCGGTTACCGGCTGCACCCGGACCAACAAGGTGACCATCAGCCTCTACAAGCCCGATCCCGACGCTCCCCAACCCCCGCAGGAACGGGGCCGCTGGTACTTCGGCAACGGGGCCGGCATTAAGTTCGTGGGCGGGCAGCCCGAGACGGTAACGGACGGGCAGGTAAACGTGCCGGAAGGAAGCTCCACGGTGAGCGATGCCTCGGGCAAGCTGCTCTTCTACACTGACGGGAAAACCATTTACCGGCCCGACGGCACGGTGATGCCCAACGGCGACGGCCTGCTGGCGGGCACCAACGTCACGCAGGGCGTGCTGATCGTTTCCCAGCCGGGTTGCGCCACTTGCGCCTCGGTTTTCTACGTCTTCACCATCAGCGACACCGGCGAATTGAGGTACACCGTGGTGGACATGCGGGCCGACGCGGGCGCGGGTGGCGTGCCCACCGGACTGAAAAACATTCCGCTCTTCAACACCAGCACCGAGCGGGTAACCGCCGTGCAGGGCGACGCGGATTCGACGGGCGCGCCGCGCACCTGGATCCTCACCCACGACGCCAACACCAACAACTTCCGGGTCTACCCGCTCGATGGCAAGGGACTGGGCGCACCCGTTACTTCCGCGGTGGGAACGGTGCACGGAGCCGAGCCGGCCAAGGGAGAAGGCTACATGAAAGTTTCGCCCGACGGCACGCGCGTGGCCGTGGTTATCCCCGGGGTGGCCGGGGGAGCCAACAACCAGGTGCAGTTGTTCGACTTCGACAAGGCGACGGGCAAGCTTTCCAACCCCAAAAACATCGACCTGGGAGGCGTGCCGCCCGAGGCGTACGGCGTGGAGTTTTTCGGCGACTCTACCCTCTACGTATCCCTGACGGGCGAGGGTGCCACGCCGTCGCAGTTGGTGCAGTACAGTTTGCGCTCGGCGGACACCTCGGTGATTGCGGCTTCCCGGAAAGTGATTGCCACTTCCGCTCAGAAGTTCGGTGCCTTACAGATTGATCCGGACAAGCAGAAGATCTACCTGGCCATTGAGGGCAGTGCTTCCGTGGGCGTAATCAACCAGCCGGGCGATACATTGAACGTGGATTTCCAGGAAAACGGGTTTCCCCTCGGTGGCCCCACCAGCCAGTTGGGATTGCCCAACGTTTCCCCCACCGAAACGCCCCCGGGCTTCGGCCAGGACTTCGGCTTCGACGGGCCGCCCTGCGTGGCACTGGGCGATTCGGTCATTTACGAATTTCAGGCGCAACCCGACCGCGCCCCGCGCAACGATGGCCAGCCCAACTCGTTCTACGTCTGGACGTTTCCCGACGGCTCCACCTCCACGTTGCAAGACCCCCGCTACACGTTTCCGGGGCCGGGCACGTACACGGTCCGGCTGACCATCACCAACGACTGCCGGGAGGAAGTCATTCCTCCCAAAACCATCACCATCCTGCGGGCGCCGGACCCGTTTCAGATTCAGCCCAACGCCCCCAACGTGCGGCAGGAAGACAACATCACCACCTGCGGACCCAGCGTGACGCTGGATGCGCAAGCCAACGTGGCGGGCAGCACGTACCAATGGTTTTTCAACGGCGTGCCCGTGGTTACGGGCGGTCAGTCGCGGACGCTGACGGTAACGCAGGAGGGCACGTACCTGGCCTTGGTCATCAACGGTCCCTGCGCCCTCCCCGACGTGGTGAACGTCACGTTTACCCAACCGCAGGTGGCCTTGGGCGCCGACACCACGCTTTGCGGCGTGGGTACCTCCATCACGCTGAACGCGGGCAATCCAGGGGCCACGTACCAGTGGAGCACGGGACAAACGAGCCAGTTTATTACCTTTACCCCCGTGCCCGGCACCAGCACCACGGTCAGCGTCACCGTGACCGACCCCACCAATCCCCAGTGCATTGGTACTGACACCATCGTGGTGCGGGCCGGGGCACCCTCCACCGTCACGCCCACGGTAACCCCTTCGGCCACGTGTACGGGGGCGGGCACGGGTACCATTACCCTGAACGTAGCGCCAGTGGGTACGTCTTTCGCGTGGACGGGTCCCAACGGATTCACCGCCACCACCAGGGACATTGCCAATCTGGTGGCTGGTACCTACACCGTGGTGGTAACCAACGCGAGCGGTTGCCAAACTACGGCGAACGTGAGCGTCAATTCCACTGCCTTTACGGTGAACACGACCGCAACCGTAGCCCCTGCCACCTGCACGAACGAAAACGGTACGATCACGCTGACCACGACCGGTGGCACCCCTCCCTACAGTTATTTCATCAACAACCAACCGGTGGGAACCGGCGCGACGTTGCCCCTAATTCGTCCGGTGGGTACGTACAACCTTGAAGTACGCGACGCAACCTTCGGGATCAGCGGTTGCCGCTTCTTCCTGACTGCCACCATTGAACCGCCCGTTGATAAGCCGGTGGTGAACGCGGTTGCCATCGTCACGGGCTGCAACACGGCCACGTTGATCGCTAATTCGAGCGGAGGTACGAGGTACGAATGGCGCCGAATACCGGCTGCCGCCCTCGTCAATACCCTGGAACGTATTCCGGTTAGCCAGGCCGGGCAGTACACCGTAACGGTCATCAACGAGTCGAATGGCTGTGCCACCACCGACACCGTAGCCGTTAACTTTCCCCCCGCTCCCACCGCGAACATTGCACCGGGCGTGAACACCGTTTGCGAAGGAGAAAGCATTACGTTGACGGCCAACGGCCCGCCCGCGGGCGTGACCTACCGGTACCAATGGCAGCGGGACGGGTTTGACATCGCGGGAGCGACGGCGCGCACCCTGACGGTGAACAGCAGCGGTGCGTACCGGGTCTCGGTGCGCAACCCGCAAACCAATTGTCCCCCCGTCAGCTCAGATACCCGCAACATCGTCATCACGCCCGTTCCGGTGGCTGCCTTCGTGAGCCGCGACACCACCATTTGCGCCGGCGACGCCGCCGTGCTGACCGCCCAAACCATCATCGGAGCGTATTCGTGGGTGAACCGGGCGACGGGACAGGTGGTGGGCACGACCTCCCGCATTTCAGTCACGCCGCTGCAATCCACCGTCTACGTGCTGACGGTGACCAACAACGGTTGCAGTACTTCCGCTCCGATCACGGTCAACGTATTGCCCCGGCCCTTCGCGGATTTTTCCAACACGCCCAATACCTTTTGCGAAGGTGCTTCGCTGGTGTTGGATGCCACCAACCCCCCGGCAGGTGCCCCGGCGACCTACGAGTGGCGGCTGAACGGCGCGCCCATTGCCGGACAGACCGGTCCGACCCTGCGGGTGACCGAACCGGGAACGTACGCGGTCACCGTGCGGCGGGGCCAGTGTTCTTTCACGGCGCAGCACATCATCAACGCGCTGGTGAGACCTCCCGTCCCCAACATTCCCCGCAAAGTGGTGGAATTCTGCTTCCGGGACCCGGATAACCCGAATGCGCTGGCCGATGTGGACGCGGGCCCGGGTGAATTCTTCACTTACGAATGGTTCGCGTTGAACCGTCCGAACGTGAAGATCGGCGAAGGGCAAATCCTGCCCTTGGGTGCGGGCACCTACCTGGTCCGGTTCACCAACGACCCCGGTTGCCAGGCGCAGGACACCATCC
>JACMKY010000245.1 GCA_014379925.1 Cytophagales bacterium
CTGCGTAATTACCCAGCGCCGAATCAGTGATAGCCCGGTTGGCTGGCAGCAGGTCTGTTCACCTACTTTCTATCCGGGGTGGCTCCTAAACTCCTAAACTCCTAAACTCATAAATGGCCGGGGGTACTTCCAACATTGCAATTTACGGGGCGATTGGTGCCAATCTGGCCATCGCCGTTTCCAAGTTCGTGGCGGCCTCCATTACGGGAAGCTCCGCGATGATTTCTGAGGGCATCCACTCCTTTGTGGATACGGGCAACGGCATGCTGCTGCTGCTGGGTATTCGCCTGAGCAAGCGAACGGCGGACGTGAAACACCCATTCGGACACGGTAAAGAGCTCTATTTCTGGTCGTTGATCGTGGCCGTATTGATATTCGCCGTTGGCAGTGGCATGTCCTTTTACGAAGGCATTACGCACCTGCAACACCCCAACCCGCTGGAGGATCCCACCTGGAATTACGTCGTGTTGAGCTTGGCCATTGTTTTTGAAACCATTTCCTTCGTCATTGCCCTCCGGGAGTTCGCCAAGGTCAGGGACAAGCGCAAAAGTTACTGGCAAGGCATTCAGGAAAGCAAGGACCCGAGCGTCTTTGCCATCATCCTCGAGGACCTGGCCGCCCTGCTGGGCCTGGTCATCGCGCTGCTGGGCGTTTTCCTGGGACATCAACTCAACAACCCCTACATTGATGGGGCCGCTTCCATCCTCATCGGGGTGCTGCTGGGAATCGTGGCCGTCATTTTGGTGCTGAAGAGCAAGGCGCTGCTCATTGGCGAAGGGGCCGACCCGGAACTGCTGGGTAACATTCGCCAGCTGGTGGAGGCGGACCCGACCGTGGAGGCAGCGGATATGCCCATGACCATGCACTTTGGCCCGCAGGAAGTGATGCTGGCCCTCAACGTGAAATTCAAGGCGAACCTGGCGGTGGGAGAAGTGGAAATGGGCATTGACCGGCTGGAAGAAATCATCCGCAACCGTCACCCGGAGGTGAAACGAATCTTCATCGAAGCGCAGTCGCTGTCGGCGAAGCGACTGCAGAAAACGACGTTGGCCAATGGCTGATTTCCATTTTCTGCGGTAATTTACGGGAAAGCGGTGATAAGTCATCCGTAGTTTGCGGTGCGCATCCCTTAGCCTGAAACTCCTAACTATTCCCTACTTTACTTTATGCAATACACTGAATTAGCCGACAGCGGCGTGAAAGTTTCATCCATTGCCTTCGGCGCCTGGGCGATCGGGGGCTGGATGTGGGGCGGTGCCGACCGACAGGATGCCCTCAATGCCATCCACAAATCGCTCGAGCTGGGCATTACTTCCATCGACACGGCCCCCATCTATGGCTTCGGCCTGAGCGAGGAACTGGTGGGCGAAGCCTTGGCCGGCAAACGCCAGCAAGCCCAGATCCTGACCAAGTACGGGATGCGTTGGGAAGGTACCAAAGGCAAATTGGCCTTTCAATCCAAGCGCGCCGACGGTTCGCCCGTGGATATTTATAAATACGCGGGCAAGGAGAGCGTGATCCAGGAGTGCGAAGACAGTTTGCGCCGTCTCCGCACCGACTACATCGACCTGTACCAGATTCACTGGCCGGACGTGACCACGCCCGTTGAAGAGACGATGGAAGCCATCGATCAATTGCTCAAACAGGGCAAGGTCCGGGCATCGGGGGTGTGTAATTTTTCGGCAGATCAGATGAAGGCGGCCGAAAAAGTGGTGAAACAGGCCACTGATCAGGTGCCGTACAGCATGGTGGAGCGAAAAATCGAGCGCGACGTGGTGCCCTACTGCCTCGAGACCGGCAAAGGCATTCTGGCTTACAGCCCCCTGCAACGCGGCTTGCTGACGGGCAAGATTACGGACGACTATCTCTTTGAACCGGATGACCACCGCCCCAACACGCCTCCCTTCAAACCCGAAAACCGCCGCCGGATCAACGCCTTCCTGGATACGCTTCGCCCGATGGCCGAACAGTACGGAGTTACCTTGGCGCAACTGGTCATCAATTGGACGGTTCAGCAGCCCGCCGTGGCCGTGGCACTGGTGGGAGCCCGTGATCCGGGGCAAGTGGAAGAAAACGCCAAGTCCCTCGATTTTAAACTGACCCCGGATGAAATCAAACAGATCAACGAGCGGTTGGACGGGGTGAAGATGGGTACGTAAGCGGACCCTTTCTTTGCGATGGATGGGCCACCAGACCCCTATTCGGCGGCCACCCGGAGGAGGAGCTTGCCGAAGTTTTCGCCCTTGAACAGTTTGAGCAACGTTTCCGGAAACGTGTCCAAACCATCCACGATGTCTTCGCGGTGGTGAAGCTTGCCCTCCCGCATCCACTGCATCATCTGGCGGGCGGCCTCGCCATAACGGGGCGCGTTGTCAAATACCACGATGCCTTCCATCCGCGCCCGGTTCACCAGCAGCGACAGATAATTGCTGGGACCCTTCACGGGCGCCGTGGCGTTGTACTGCGAAATGGCTCCGCAGATCACGATGCGGGCTTTGCGGTTGATCAGGGTCAGCACCGTATCCAGGACATCACCCCCTACGTTGTCGAAGTACACGTCCACGCCGCCGGGGCAAGCCGTCTTCAATTCCTGCCGCAGGTCGCCGGTTTTGTAATCCACGCAGGCATCGAAGCCGAGTTCTTCTACCGCGTAGCGGCACTTGCGGTTACCCCCGGCAATGCCGACCACGCGACACCCTTTGAGCTTGGCAATCTGGCCGACCACACTCCCCACGGCACCCGCCGCGCCCGACACGACCAGCGTTTCGCCTTCCTTGGGCTGACCCGTGTCCAGCAAGCCGAAGTAAGCGGTCATTCCCGGCATCCCCAACGTACCCAAGTAGGCCGGTAGGGGCGCGGTGGCCACATCCACTTTCGTCAGGCCTTTCCCGTCGGAAAGCGCGTATTCCTGTACCCCCGAGCCACCCGTTACGTAATCGCCCACCGCGAAGTCAGGGTGATTGGAAGCAATGACTTTTCCCGCCGTGCCGGCCCGCATGACTTCTCCCAATCCGACGGGTGGAATGTAGGACTTCCCGGCGTTCATCCAGCCGCGCATGGCCGGATCGAGGGAAATGTAGAGCGTCCGGACGAGCACTTCGGCGGGACCGGGCGTAGGAATGGGTTCGGTGGTAAATTGCCAGTCACTGCGTGTGGGCATTCCCACGGGACGGGCGGCCAAACGGATTTGGTGGTTGAGGGTCATGGGTCGGTTTTGTCGGGTAAATCGGGGGTGGCAAGGCAAGTGTTTGCTCATTCCAAAAAAACGGTTCGGAAACTGCCCGGAACGGGCCGCGTTGCAGCCGCTGCCTACGACAAAAAGCGGCAAACGGGCGACGAACCAAAGTTCGCCGCCCGTTTGCCGCCCGCAAAGCGAAGAAACTAAGCCCGGGATTTCTCCCCGGCTTTTTGAAATTCTACGGCTTCCTTCACGGTGCGTTCACTTCCCGTATCCGGGTCCTGGTACGTACGGTCGCGCACGACGATGGACAAATGCTTCTTCAGCAGGGCATCGGTGTTCACTTCCGCGCCCTCCTCAATGGGCACCGCCACCGTTTCAAATAAACTTACGATGCCCGCCATGCCGGGATCGGTCAGGTAGAAGCGGCTGGTGATGTATCCGTCTTCATTTTCGAATCGGCAGGAAAAAAAGGGCGTTCCTTTGTACTCACTTTTGCCTTCCGTGACGTCCGTAATGGCTACCTCGTGCCTTCCGTTCTCCAGGAAAGCCTTGTCTTGTCCTTCTTCAATTTTGATTTTCATCGGTAAATGGGTAAGAAGATGAATGACCGGGTGTTGAAAATAAACCGGGTCCACCGGGCAATTGTTTGGTCGCCGGGCGCTACGGATTGTCCCTATAGGCCGGCTCCCGTTTGCCCTTCTCCGTTTGGGGCAGTAGCCGGTTCCGGATCGTTGCCGGGCATCTCATTGTTTGCCGCCGCCGCCTCGTCGGTCAGGCGAGTCAGTCCCGACTGGGAGCGCGGGCTTTCGCTTTGGTGTCCCCGCTTCCGCTGGTTGTCCATCCCATCGGCCGCGGGACCGGGCAGGAAACGGTTGATCAGCATCAGGGCATCGGCCGTAAATTCCGGAAATAATTCATTTACCACCGAAGCAACTTTGGCCGGTACGGTGATGACCAACTCCGCGTCGCCGTGCCGGAGCGCACCGATGATCTGGTTGGCCGCGTCTTCGGCCGTGGCGGACAGCAGTGGGATGGAATCGCCAATCTTAAACCAGGCGTACTCCGGCCGGTGCTGGCCCTTCACGACTACGTTGCGGGGGCTGCCCGTGCGAATCAAACCCGGACAAACCGTGGTGACCAGTATCCCATCCTTGCCCAATTCCGAACGAAATCCCTTCGAGAGGCCCACCAGGGCAAATTTGCTGGCACAATAGGGGACCAAGTGAGGCGCGCTTACCTTCCCACCGAAAGACGACACGTTGACGATCCGGCCGGCCTGGCGGCGTTGCATCCCGGGAATGACGGCCAGCATCGTGTAGAGAGGAGCAAAAAAATGGGTTTGCATGGCTTCCTCGTATTCCCGCAACGCCATGTTCTCCGTGGGGCCCACCTGAATGACCCCCGCGTTGTTGATCAGAACATCGATGGAGCCGTAGTGTTCGCCAACGCGGCCGACCATTTCCACCACCTCCGACTGTACCGTCACGTCGCACGTCACCGCGAAAACCTCGGCACCCCGTTGGGTTAAATCCCGCTCGGCGCGCGCCAGCTCCGCCGCATCACGGGCGCAAATGGCCAGGCGGGCTCCCTGTTGGGCCAATTGGCGCGCAACAACCAATCCCAGCCCGCGTGAACCGCCCGTGATCAGTACCGTTTTGTTCCGTAATTCGTAAAACCGGGTATTTCGTACGATGGCCCTGGTAGCCAGTAATGCACCCGCTCCGGCGGCCAGACGCCACCATCCTTTGTTGTTTGCCATCGTTGAGTAAACCCTGGATTAATTCGGAGAAGGCCCCATTCCACCACGGACAGTACAGCTACCCGTCAGTGGAATGGGACCAGAAGGAAGCAGTTAGTTGCCGTTCGCGGCGGCTTTCTTCGCTTGTTCGGCTTGTTTATCGGCCTTCTTGCGCGCGGACTGCGCTCTCTTTTCGGCTTTGGAGGCTTTTTTCGCTTCACTGGCAACCGACTTGGCTTCCTTCTCTTCGCGACGGGCTTCCTTCAACTTGTCATTGCTTTCTTTTTGAAGGTCATTCATATTGTTTGTCCGGTCCTCGTTCCGCTGCGTATCCTGCTTTTGCAGACTGGCATCTTGCTTGGAGGCCTCCTTCAACCGGTCTTCTTCTTGCTTGGCTGATTCCTTCTGACGTTTGGCTTCGTCCTTGGCGGCTTTTTTCTCGGCTTTCTGCTGCTCCTTGCTGCTTACTGGGGTAGTCGAGGTAGTTTGGGCAAACGAGTGGCTGGTGACGAGCAACGCTGCACCCGCGCAAAAAGCGATAAACGCGATCCTGGTTTTCATAAGTCTAATTTTTTAAGTTAGGGAAATAGTTACAATTCACTGCTTTGGAAAGGAAATAACTGGAATAATTGTTGGTCGAGATTTGCAATCTCGACCTTCTGAGCGGCGGATTTGCAATCCGCTTTTTTAAAACTTACTTTCCAAAGCACTACCTTTTACGTAGAGACTGGAAAAATGGGTGCGAATCCCGCAAAAGAAGGTTGGTTCGTTTCCCCGGCCCTGGCCAGGAGCGCCACCCTTACAGAAGAAAATCCCGAATGAGTTCGGCAACCCGCGCGGGAGACTCCAGCGGCAAGAGGTGTCCCGTCTCCGGTACGACGATCAGCCGGGCATTTGGCAAACGGTCCACTACTTCCCGCTGCTGCACGGCGCGGGGCAGCACCGGGTCTCCCTCACCCACCATCACCAACGTCGGTACGTTGATTTGAGCCACGCGGGCCGCAATATCTTCGTAACTGCCTTTTTCCAACCAGGCGAGCCAAGCCTCCGGCGAGGTACGCCGGTGGTCCCGGACCAGTTGTTCCAGCGCGGGCTCGTCCAACGGCTGCGAGGTGATCTGGCGCGCGTTTTCCAGGATGGCTTCCCGTTGGCCGTACGACGCGATCAGCCGACGGCGGCTCTCCTCCGGGATCGGCTCGGGCGTGGGGGGCGACGGGGCCAGCAGCACGAGCGACGCCAATCCGACCGGATTACGGGCCGCCAAGGCCAGTGCAACTTTGCCACCCATCGAATGTCCGATGAGCACGTACCGGGCAAGACCCAGGTAGCGGATCAAAGCAGCCACGTCGTCGGCCATGGCATCCACGGTGAAAACCTGGGGTGCACTGGAATCGCCGAATCCCCGGAGGTCGGGGGCTACGCAGCGGTAGCGGTCCGACAAGTGGTCGGTGAATGCCGACCAGGATTGGGAAGAGCCGCCGAAGTAGTGCAGGAGTACCAGCGTGGTTTCCCCCGTTCCGCGCGCTTCCACGTGCAGGCTAACGCCGTTTGTTTCGTATTTCACGCGTAACGTCTTATTGGTTAATGAGATACAACCATTGGTGATTGCCTTCTTGCTCATCAAGGGTCTAACCGGTTCAACTTTTTGAGAAAATGGTCGGCGGTGCGCAGGGAGAGTGCCATGATGGTCAGGGCCGGGTTAACGCTCAGGGCACTGGGAAAAACCGAATTGTCGCAGACGTACAAGTTGGGCACCTCGAAGCTCCGTCCTTCGGCATCCACCACCGCCTTCTCGGAACGACTCCCCATGCGGCACGTGCCGATGAGGTGGGCGTTCCTCGGAAAGGCCCACGGGTTGCGGGCCCCGGCGCTTTCCCAAATTTCCCGCATCAAACGCTCGGCGTGGTTGGTCAGGCGTTGCTCGTTTTCCCCGTTCGAAAAATGTACCCTTGGCTTGGGTAAGCCCCGCGGATCCAACTCATCCGACAATTCCAGGTAGTTGTGTTCGTACGGCAGGCATTCGCCCAGGATGTTGATGCCGGCCACGTGGTTGTACGCCCGCATCGCCCTTTTCAGTTCTTCCCCCCACCGTCCCGCCCGCGCCGCTTGGGTCGCGTAGGTAACCGGCATCACCCCGATGGATTGCAACAGGTAGCCTCCCGCAAAATCGGCGTTCGCCGGGCGGTGCGGGTCTTCGGAAATCAGGGCGCCCGGAATGCCTTTGTAGGGTCGCACGGTTTCTTCAAACTCTCCCCAGATTTGCAGCCCGGTGTGGGCCATGAAATTCCGTCCGACTTGTCCGCTGGCGTTGGCCAGGCCGTTGAGCAACAACAGGCGGGGCGTTTCGATGGCACCCGCGCACAGGAACGCGTACCGGCAGGATTGCCTTTCCACCCGTCCGTCCCGCTGGTAAACCACCCCGGTGATTCGGCCCGACGGGTCCGTTTCCAGGCGCGTGACGAAACTATCGGGCCGGAGTTCGGCGCCGCGCCGCAGGGCCAGCGGAATGAACGTAACGTCCATGCTGGCTTTGGCCCCGGTGCTGCAACCCGCCTGACAGAACCCCCGGTTCGTGCAAGCCGCCCGCCAGCCCACGCCTTCCTGGTAATACGCCGCCGACAAAGCCGCGTTGGCGGCGGGCGACGTGCGAATGCCCAACGCGGCGCAGCCCCGTTGCATCAGTTGGGCGGCCCCGTTCAGGGGCAGCGGCGCCAGTGGATACGCGGCGCGGCGCGGCGGCCCCCAGGGATAGGTTGCCGGACCGGAAATGCCCAGGAAGCGTTCCAGTTCATCGTAGTAGGGTTCGAGGTCCCGGTAGGTCAACGGCCAGTCCGCTCCCACGCCGAACTCGGTGCGCAGGCGCAGGTCGTCGGGCTGAGCGCGGGGCGTGTAGGCCGTGTAGTGCAGCGTGGAGCCACCCACGCCGGTGCCCGAGTTGTTCTTGCCGAAAGAAAGTGGATTGGCTCCCGCGCTGAGCCGTTCGTCGTTCCAGAACAGGAACTCCTGGGCCTTCTCATCCGTAGCAAAATCCCGGGGGGGATTCCAGTAGGGACCGGCTTCCAAGGCCACCGTTTTCAAACCGGCGGCCGCCAGCCGAGCCAGCAAGGGAGCCCCCCCCGCCCCGGTTCCGATAACCACCGCGTCCACCGGCTCAGTGAGCGGAAAACGGCGCATCTTCTCCAGTGGATGATGAACGCGGTCGGCCGTGCCGTTTTCGGGGAGAACCAAATCACCCATCCTTTTGCTCGTTTTTTTCCAGCGGCTCACGTTCCTCCCGCTCGTTCAATCCAATGCGCGACCAACCCGGCGCGTCAGCCATGCCCACGTAACCCATTTCTTCCTGCACCAGGGGGTGGCTGCAGTACAACTCCGCCGCCTCGGCGAGCATTTCCTCAAAAAAGCGGTCGGACGGCAGTAGTTTCCAGGTGTCTCCCGGCGCGGAGCCCGCCTGCACCCGTTGCAGAATGCTGTCTTTTTCAGCGTCCGTTGCTTGTTGAAAGGAAAGGTTAAACTGGGCTTTTGCGCTTTCTTCGATTCCGCGCAGGCCCATCCGGTAGGCTTCTCCGTCGGGCGGCATGGCGTTGTAACGCCAACCGTCGGTTCGGCCCCCGGCCAACCGCTGGTCGATGCCACCCGCCAGGTCAACGGGCCCGTTGCCGACCTGGGGAACGAGTCGGGCGCAGATGGCTTTCAGCAGCCCAAACGTTTCGGCGTCGAAAAACTGGGGCGAGAGAGGCTGGGCGGCTAGCCTCTCCAGCAGAACACGCCGCGTGACGGGCGTAACCGCGTCCGAAGAAAGCAACGCCCGCACGGTTCCGTCCGGGTAAGAATCTGCGTGCATACGGTAAAGAGTAAGAAATTGGGACCCGAGGAAGCCCGAAAGCTGCGCGCGGCAGAAAAGCCCGGTGGCGCGGGTGATCAGCCCAGTTTACCGCCCGTTACCTCCACCAGACTACCGGTCATGAAACTGCCATCGCTGGAGGCCAGCAGCACGTAGGCCGGGGCCAGTTCTTCGGGCTGTCCGGGGCGTTCGAGCGCTACTTCGTGGCCGAAGTTCTTTACTTCTTCCAAGGGCATCGTGGCCGGGATGTTGGGCGTCCAAACGGGGCCGGGTACCACGCAATTGACCCGGATGTTGCGCTTGCCCAGGTGCAGGGCCAGGGACTTGGTAAAGGCATGGATGGCACCTTTGGTGGCGGTGTAATCAATCAGGATCGGATTCCCCACCAATCCCACGATGCTGCCCGTATTGATGATGGTGTCGCCTTCCTTCAAGTGGGGCAAGGCGGCCTGCGCCATGAAAAAGTAAGCGAAGATATTGGTTTCGAAGGTGCGCCGGAGTTGTTCTTCGGTAATGTCTTCGAACCGCGGCTGGGCCATCTGGTACGCCGCGTTGTTAACCAGAATGTCGAGGCTGCCGAGTTCTTCCACCGTCTTGTCCACGGCCTGTCGGCAAGCGCTCGCCTGCCGCACGTCAACCTTGATGCGAACGCATTGCCGGCCCAGTTCTTTCACCCGGTCGTGTGTAAACTGCGCGTCGTCGTCGTTTGCGTTGTATACGATGGACACGTCGGCCCCCTCCATGGCGAAGGCAATGGCCACTGCCCGCCCGATGCCGGAGTCTCCGCCGGTAATGAGGGCCGTTTTACCCCTCAGCTTACCCGCTGGCCGGTAGTTCGATAAGTCGCTGTCGGGCGCTTGGTTCATGTCCGATTGTCTGGCCGGGTAGGGAAGCTTTTGTCCGGCAATCTCACTGGATTTGGGGCGTGGTTCGTCAGTGCTCATGGCGAGGCGGTTACTGGTTTGCCGCGGAAATGCGTACGTACAAAGGCGGGTTTCGTTCGTTCAACGAAGGAATGAAACGCTTTGTTTGGCAGCGTCCGGCGAAATCGCGAAATGTTAGAAAAACGGGACATTTGTCATCCCACCCCCCAAATAATCACCCGGAAAGGGAAGCGGATGAACCGGGCAGGGAAGCAGTCGAAGGCTTTCGTTTGACGGATACGGGAAACGGCTACCGTTGCCCGTCCAGCGGCGAATGGGGGTTGCGCAGAATTTCCTCCAGCGCTTGGACGGAGTGAAGGCTGCCGTTGGTCACGTTGCTCAGCAGGATGATGGTACTGTGATCCTGGCGCCCGTGCATTACGTAGGCATTGAATCCCTGCCACCATCCCCCGTGAAAGACCAGGGGTTGGCCGCCCGGTGGCGTGTGGATGCGCCAGCCGAACCCGTAATTCTTTTCCCTGGGCTCCTGGTGGGCGGGTGTAAAGGCCTCTTCCAACACTTCCTTCCTCACCAGTTTCTCCGTATACAACGACAACTCCCACCGGAACAGGTCTTCCACGGTGGAATACACCCCCTTGTCGCCCACCACGCCATTCAAATAAGTGTCGTCGTACTTTCGCCGGCCGGCGGAGTAGCCCGCGGCCCGGTCCGGAATAACCGGTCCGGCCTGGTCGTACACCAGGGTGCGGCTCATTCCCAACGGTTTGAAAATATTCGCTCCCAAAAAGTCCCCGAAGGGCACCCCCGCCACTTTCTCCACGATGGCCGCCAACAGGCAGTAGCCGGTGTTGCTGTAATCGAAGTGCGTACCGGGCAGGTAGTAGGGGGCGGGTTTGTGCAAGGTCAACAAACGGATTACCTCCTGGTTGGTGAGGTGCGCGCGGCGGTCGGTTACGTACTGGTCGCAGAAGTACGTGTAGTTGGGCAGGCCCGAACGGTGGGTGAGCAACTGGCGAACCGTGATGCCGGCGTACGGGAACGCCGGGTAGAACCGTTGGACCGAGTCCTCGTAGGAAAGCTTTCCCCGCTGTTTGAGCATCATCACGGCCATGGCCGTGAATTGTTTGGATACGGAAGCCAACTGAAAGGCCGTACGGGTGGTGAGCGGGATTTTCTTCCCAAAATCCGCGTAGCCGAAAGCCTTTTGATAGAGGATGTGCCCGTGCTGCGCCATCAACACCGCCCCGTTGAAGCCACGCCGGTGCATCGACTGGAAAAGTGTATCAATCCGGTAGGTTTTACGGGTGGCTTCCACCGGATCGAAAAACAAGGCCACGCTGTCATTGACCAGCAGGGTATCGGCGGCCAGGAACTGCCGCTCGGAATGATCCGGGGCGCAGGCAACCATCCCCCACCCGGTGCCCAACAGAAGTGCGGAAGTGAACGCGGAGAATGAGAAGAATCGGTTCATGGGTGGCAATTTTACGGATATTGCCCGGCGTAATCACCCAAAAGTGGGTGGAATGCTGAGGCAGGTACTTTCCACCGAAAAAATCCGTAAAAACGGCCGTTCTGCCCACTTCGTTCACAGGTCCAGTTCGGAACGGAATTTGGGACGGTTCAGGTCGCTCCACCGCCACCCGTCATTTTCCAGCAAGGCCTTCAGCAGCTTTCTCCGAGTGGTCAGCTTTTTATAGCCCCTTTGGATGCTTTCCACGTCGTCGCACAGCGGAATGTTCGCTTCCTGGAGAAGGGCCAGATCGGGCACGGGCAGGGCTTCGCGCGAGGGGTGGATGAAATCTGACTCCAGGGTGATCAGATACGTCGTCATGGCTTTGCGCAGGGACCCCACGTCCAGGTCTGCTTGCGCGGCTTCGGGGATGCAAAGCGCCAGGATGGTGAGCGCCTCGTCAAGGGCAGTCAGGTTGATGGCCGTGGATTCTTTGATGTCGGAACTGTGAAAGTGGTGCAGAATGGGAAAAGCCAGGTGGTTCTGGCTGTGCGCCAGGATCATGTAGGACAAGCCGTTAAAATCCGACTGCAGTTTCTTGAAATTCTTGCAATTCCATCCGTTGATCAGGATTCCCTGCGGGGTGCCACCCAGCGTGGCGATGTAAAGGCTCAGTTGCCGCTTGTCTATTTCGGCGGTGAGCACCTGCACCAGGTACGTGATGGCAATGGTCAGGATGGTGAGGCCCGAAACAGAAACCAGGACGGTGAACAGCCGCCAGAAGTCGGTGCCGGGCTTGAAGTCGCCCAGGCCCAGGGTGGAAAGGGTGTAGCCCACGAAATAGGCTTTCTCCAGTGCCGTAGCGGGCGCTTGCGTGGTGGCATTTACAATCGACTTGGGGTCCGAGATCACGATGAGCGCATTGGCGAGCCAGGTCAGGGAAAGCCACGTCATCAGGTTGGCAACGATGGTCACCATCCCCGCGTGGTTGAAGAACTTGTGCGCACCCCGGTGCCGGCACACCACCAGGAACACCCGCCAGATGGCCCGCGAAATCCGGCCGGTTAGGAAGCCTACCCCGTTGGCGGAGAGGGTTGTGTACGTGAAATCAGCGAGAACAACCAAGGCAAGCGCAATGCCGGAAACCAGGAGTAGTATGTTCATGGGTGTCAGTCAGGAGGCATCGCATTCTTTGCTTGGGAATGCAACCACTTCAGGATAGGCGTTTTACGCGATCCGCTTCCCAATCGTTGCGGCCTTGCGCCGGGTCGGGGGTTGCCGCCCCGGCGCAAGGCCGATCCAAAGAACAGGCATTTTTGTTGCCGCGTAAAATATCTTACTCCGACCCATCGTCTATCCCAGTAATGAAAGATGTCCTTGCCATATCACTCCCAACGGCTTCCCCGACCGGTACCGGCGGGTCGCCGGCCGGCGGATCACCGGCCGCCGGGTCGCCAGCCGCCCAGTACCCGGCCTTCGCCGTCGAACAGACTTTTAGGAAGGAGAGAAAGCGTCTGCTGGCTTTCATCCGCAAACGCGTCCCCGAACCCGACGACGCGGAAGACATTTTGCAGGATGTATTCTACCAGTTGCTCGAACGACTGGAACCCATCGAGCAGGTGACCGCCTGGCTCTTCCGGGTCGCGCGCAACAAGATCATCGACCGCTACCGCAAGCGCAAGCCCGAATCGCTGGAAGGATTGGCTTTTCCGGCTCAGGACGATGACGGCACCCTTCAGGTACTCGACTGGCTGTTTGAGCCCAACAACAACCCCGAAGACCAGTACGCCCGCACGGTGATCTGGGAAGAACTGACGGAGGCCCTGGGCGAATTGCCGATCGAGCAGCGGAATGCGTTTGTGATGCACGAACTGGAAGGAAAGAGTTTTAAAGAAATGTCCCGGTTGACGGGTGCATCGGTCAATACCCTGCTTTCGCGTAAACGCTACGCCGTGCTGCACCTGCGGGAACGGCTGGCGAATTTATACAAAGACTTGGTCAACAGCTAAACTTACCTAAGAAGATGAAGAGCAAATGGATTTTGAAGAGCTTGAAGTTTGCCGCTTTCGCGGCCCTCGCGGTGGCCGGCCTCGGCTGGCTGGTGGTGGGGTTGTGGAACGTGCTGGTGCCGGACTTGTTCGGAGGACCCCGCATCACCTTCTGGCAGGCCATCGGCTTGCTGGCCTTGGTGCGTCTCTTGCTGGTGGGCGCCCGTCCTTGGGGATGGCGGGGGTACGGACACCGTGGAAAACCCTGGCAGCAACGCTGGGAAGCGAAGATGGCCTCCCTTACGCCCGAAGAGCGCGAGAAAATCAAACAGGCTTACGCCCAGCGGTGCGGCGGTCGTTTCCGGAACCGGGAAAAAAGCGAGCGGCAACCAGAAACGGTGGACAAGAATTGAGCGATCAGTCGTCGGGCAAAAACGCCTCCCAAAAACGACCGGCCAGATCCGCCGGTCACTTACCGGGACGGATGATCCTGGTCGATGTAAGTGATGAACTCATCCATGCGCTGAAGAATGATCACGTTGGTTGGCGCGTGAATGGCCTGTCCCACTACCTGATAGCCCGAGAGCAGGATGGTGGCCGTGGAAAAGTGCCTCGCCAGCTTGTTCACGTAGTGCTGAACCTCGTCCTGGCCGGGCAGGGAGGTAATAATGGCCAGAATGCAATGGGGTTGGTGCGCTTCAAAGGTAAGCCGCAAATCCTCGAAAGGGAGGCTTTGTCCCAAATAAATGGTACGGTGACCGCGCGAACGGATCAGGTAGTTGGCAAACAACAGGCTCAGTTCGTGCAACTCTCCGTCGGGCAGGTAAAGCAAGTACTTTCTCGCGTCGGGTTTTCGTTTGGGTAACTGGGCATCAGTCGCCACGATGAGTTTTTGCCGGATCAGGTACGTAATGAAATGTTCTTGCGCCGGACTGACGGCACCCGTCAGCCACAACGTACCAATCCGACCCAGGAAAGGATAGACGATCTGAATCATGGTTGCCTCAAACCCGAACTTGAGGATGTTGAGACCCATAATCTTTTCGAAACGATCCTCGTCCAGGTCCAGCATCGCAATGGTTAGTGCCTGAATCTGTTCGGGGTATTTGAGGGCCTTCTCCGTAACCGCCATTACCTCCTGGCGCAGGTCATCGGGCGACATTTTCGCAATGTACGCGATCTTGAAGCCGTTTTCCTTCAGGAGGGCGATGTTCAATACCAACTTCAGATCGTTGTTGTCGTAGTAGCGGATGTTCGTCTCGGTCCGTTTGGGGCAGATGATCTTGTGACGCTGTTCCCAGATTCGGAGCGTATGCGCCTTAATGCCCGACAGTTGCTCCAGATCCTTGATCGAGTAGCTGCTATTCATCGTTGCTGATTTCTTGGTTCGACTGCGTCCTGGATTGCCAACTTGGGTTATTCGATAGAACTATTAAAAGAATATAATGTTTTGAGTTTATTTCAAAAAGCCAGCTAGTTGGTTTAGCACAAAAAATAACAGTTGAGCCGTGTACAGAAACGGAGCGAGTCGGTTGGTTTTGCGGAAGGGGAGGGCGTGAAAGCCAGCCAGCAGCACCCAAGCCACCACAAACCATGCCAGGTAGTTCTGCAGTGGAATCCGATTGTTCTGCCAGTGCCAGAAATCGAGCGGACTGGCTACCGGTTCAATGAAAAAATCCAGGACGACCATCAAAAAGGCCCCCGCCGTTGCCCGTGCCCACCGGGTGGCCGGTAGGGTTGCGCTCATCACGCCGGTGCAGTACACCAGGGCAAGCCAGTTGAGGCCGATCAGCGGCGGAACCGATAGCAGGTGCGGACCCAGGGCTTTTCCGTATCGGTAGTGTCCGAAGATCAACCCGCTGCTTACGCCAGCCACTTCTACCCCGTAGCCGACCAAAAAAGCCAGCGCGCAAAAAGAAAGGAAAGGGCGGTTCCAGTGGGAATGAAAAAGCAACAAGAGTCCGGCCGAAATCACCAGGTTGAAGGGAACCAGCAGTTGGAAATAGGCCTTTGAAACGGGCAATTGCAAACCCACCAAGCCAGCCAGGTGCATGGCCGCCAGCAGTGCTACGGCAGGCCGAAGGTAACCGCGGGCAGGGCAGGGCTCAGTAGTGAAAACCGGGGACGGCGAATTCTTGAGCGAACGGTTCATCAACGGAATCGGGTTGTCGCCGGATAAGCACCCGTTGGAAGGGATTTTTTCAAGGGTGCCCCAAACCCGCGCACCAAAACCCCAGGAAGAATGATTTTATACAACGTTACCATCAGCATTGAAAATGCCTGCCACGATGAATGGCTGGAATGGATGAGAAACCGGCACGTACCGGATCTTATGGCCACTGGTTTTTTTGTGAAGAACACCATTCTGCGGCTCCTCACCGAAGAAGAAAACGGCAACACCACCTACGCTTTCCAGTACTACCTTCGAAATCTGACCGACCTAGAAGATTACCAGAACACGTACGGAACCATTCTCCGGGCCGAACACCAGCAACGCTACCGGAACCGGTACGTATCTTTCCGCACCGTGTTGGAGGTTGTCGAATGATGCGACAGAACGCGTCCGGCGGCAAGAACGCCGGTCTTCGCGCCAGCGGTTCCTGCCGGTTAAAGCGGCACTGTTAGCGCACAGTTGAGCCATCCGCCGTCGAAGGTTGCTCCGTACTTCCGGTAGAAATCGATGGCGGGCTCGTTCCAATCCAGCACTTGCCAAACGACTCCGCTTGAGCGGGTGGCCCTTGCTTCTTCGACAACGGCCTCGAACAACAACCCACCAATGCCCTGGCCCCGGTGGGTTTGGGTAACGATCAGGTCCTCCAGGTACAGTCGGCGGCCCTTCCAGGTGGAATAACGGAAGTAGAAGAGCGCCAGGCCCACTACCGCACCGTTGGCTTCGGCCACGAAGAAATCAAAGATTGGTTTTTCACCGAAGCCATCCTCCAGCATCCGCTCCACGGTGTTGTCCACCTCGTGGGGCGCTTTCTCGAACAGCGCCAGTTCCTGGATCAAGGCGAAAACCGGAGGAATGTCTTCCCGCGTTCCCTTGCGAATGCCGGAAGACTGGATGGCCGCGGCGTGGTTGGTGGTAGTCATAAAATGGAGACCGGTCCGTATTTGGGGCCAGCGTACGTGCGTAATCTGCAATCCGGTTACCCCTCCGCTTCGATCCCACCGTCCCGCGATGCCACGTTGGACAGCTGCCACTCGTAGTTCACGTACCGTTCCCACTTTTCCAGCACGCTGCGGAAGTCGTCGGGCAACTCGGACTCGAAGTGCAGGAATTGTCGGGTCCGGGGGTGTACGAACCCCAACGATTTGGCGTGCAAGGCCTGGCGGGGCATCAGCTTGAAGCAGTTTTCAACGAAAGCGCGGTACCGGGAGAAACTGGTTCCTTTCAGGATCTTGTCGCCGCCGTAGGTGGCATCGTTGAAGATCGGGTGTCCCAGGTATTTCATGTGCGCCCGAATCTGGTGGGTACGCCCGGTTTCAAGGACGCACTGCAACAGCGATACGTAACGGAGGGGTTTTAGTACCTGGTAGTGCGTGATGGCGGTGCGGCCAAAATCCCCTTCCGGAAAAACGGCAGTCACCCGCCGGTCTTTCAGGCTGCGACCCAGGTTGGCATTGATGGTTCCCCGGGGCTGTTTCGGTTCGTCCCACACCAGCGCGTAGTACGTCCGTTCGATCGAATGTTCATAAAACTGTTTGGCCAGGTGCGCCATGGCCAGTTCGGTTTTGGCAATCACCAATAAACCCGACGTGTCCTTGTCAATGCGGTGCACCAGGCCGGGGCGTCCTTCCCCGTTCTGCGAAGTGGGCAGGTGCTGGAAGTGGTAGGCCAGGGCGTTGACCAACGTTCCCCGCCAGTTGTTGTAGGCCGGGTGCACCACCATCCCCGCGGGTTTGTTGACCACCAACAGATCCGCGTCTTCAAACTGGATGTTAAGGGCAATGTTCTCCGGCACCACCTCCGTGTCGCGGGGAGGGGTGGGCAGCGACAGGGTAATTACATCCAGTGGTTTGACCTTATAACTGGCTTTCACGGGCTGGTTGTTCACCTTGACGGCTTCGGCCTCGATGGCCGATTGAATCCGGGTGCGGGTGGAGTTGGCAATCCGATCCGACAGAAATTTGTCGATTCGGACCAGGGATTGGCCTTTGTCCACCTCAACCCGGTGGTGTTCGTAGAGTTCGCCTTCCTCCAGCCACTCGTTTTCCTCGCCCATAAGTTCGCAAAGTTAAATAAATAAGTAGTGAGTGTTAAGAAACCAGTATGAGATAAGAAATCGATTCCTTATCTTTAACCTCATCCATTGCACGCTAGCCATCAAAGGACTTGCAGACTAAGGTAAGCCATTCACCCGTCCAATTGTTGGAAGAACCCGTACTGGCTCCGTTCGGGGTGACCGTTTACCTCAAAAGGGACGATCTGCTGCATCCTGAGGTTTCGGGTAATAAATGGCGGAAGCTCAAACACAACCTGACCGAGGCGGCGGCCCAGGGCAAAGATACGATTTTAACGTTTGGCGGGGCTTACTCCAACCACATTCACGCCACTGCCGCGGCCGGTCGGCTGTTCGGCTTCAAGACCGTCGGCATCATCCGGGGCGAAGAAACCCTGCCCCCGAATTCCACCCTGGAATTCGCCCGGGATTGCGGCATGCGGTTGCTCTACGTAGACCGGGCCACGTACGCCAACAAGTACCAGTGGGAGTTCCTGGAAAGCCTCTCCGACCATTTCGGCGATTTTTACCTCCTACCCGAAGGCGGTACCAATGCCTTGGCGGTGAAAGGCTGCGCGGAAATTGTGCCCGAAATCGACGTCGACTTCCAGTGCATTTGCTGCTGTTGCGGCACGGGCGGCACCCTGGCCGGTTTGGTGGCGTCGCTGGCCCCTCACCAGCGGGCGTTGGGTTTTTCGGTTCTCAAAGGGGGGGATTTCCTGGCGGGCGAAGTCAAGCAGGTGCTCAAAGCCTACCGCAACGCCTTTGAAGGAATGCCCTTTGTCTCCTCCAGCTTCCAAATCATCAAAGACTACCATTTCGGAGGATACGCCAAGACTTCACCGGAACTGTACCAGTTCATCCGCACCTTCGAACAGCGCCACGGAATCCTGTTGGATCAGGTTTACACCGGAAAGATGCTGGCCGGTCTCTACGACATGATTCAGAAAGGCCACTTCAAGGCCGGGCAAACCATCGTTGTGGTTCACACCGGCGGCGCGCAGGGCCGGAACCGGGAATGGGAGGAAGGAACTTGATCAGTCAACAAGAACCAGGGAACAACCACCGGTTGGGTGCGCGGTTGAACAAGGTTTTCAACCAGGCGCTTCACTAGTTTGCGAAGCAAAAAACCCCGCCTTTTGGGTAGCGGCGGTTGGCTGTTATTCTTTGTCTATTTTGCCTTGATGTTTCTCGCAATTCTAAATCCAAGGTCATCAATTTTATACGAAGTAGGATGACTGCGTCTACGATTAGTCGCCATACAACCTCTTTCTTCATCACCCCAACCACCACCTCTAATGATGCGATACGAACCATAAACATTCTCATCATATATGTCCGAACACCACTCCCATACATTGCCTAACATATCGTAAAGTCCCCACCGATTTGGCTCCTTCATTCCAATAGTATGTGTCATTTTTTCGGAGTTTCTTTTATACCAGGCAATTGCATCAATCTCCCCGTATCTAATTGCTGTTGTTCCTGCCTTACAGGCATATTCCCACTCAGCTTCTGTGGGGAGTCGGTATCCTTCTGCTTTTGAATCGAATGCTATTTCTTCGCTTTCATTACTTAAAGCATAACACGGTTTTAATTCTGCTTTTTTAGAAAGTGAATTACAAAAACTTATTGCGTCTTTCCACGATACTGTTTCAACAGGATTTCTACCTCCTTTAAAAGTGCTGGGAGATTCTTTGGTGATTTCAAAATACAAATCTTGGGTCACAGGAAACTTAGAAAGTAAGAAAGGTTCAATCTTAGCTTTCCATTTCCGTTTTATTCTATCATCTCTCAATTCAATTTCTCCGTTTGGTATTTCTACCATTTGGTCATTTACTGTTGAAACATCAAATACGCTAATAATGGGTTGATTCATTGTTGGTCTTTTTAAAATAACCGCCAATGGAACAACCATACCCGCATACTGTGTGCGCAGGATGGAGCCGGACGCGGCCGGACCCAATTGCCGGCTTATGGGATGCGCTGTGCTGGCTTTATGCCTTTAGCCGCCTGTTCGGTTACAATGGGGAGACTAAGCCGACAACGGTATCGGGGCTTTTGCTGAGCAGCCAAGGGATATTCACGGCACCCGGGCCGATACCCAAACCAAGCTGACTAACTTAACCCAATGCACGACCGGCCTGGTGCAGGCGAAGGTACGAACCGAGAAGCGGATCCGTGACATCAAGGATGCCCGCGCGCGCTGGAAGACTATATAGCGCAACGGAAGAAGCGCAATGCCCGCGTGGAAAGCCATTGAGCAGCTCAAGAAAGACACCCTGGATCGGTTAAACAGCCTGGATGAGGAATTTGCAACGCAAAATCAATCGGCCCGTCTTTTCGCGCAAACGATCAATCTCGGAATGCATCACTACGTTGTCGGTCGTGACGTCACCCAGCAATAATTTCTTACCCACCGTTTGGATTTGGTGTCTGCCACTACCGACTTCCGGCTGGCATTTTTCTGGTCGTGCCAACGCTGAGCACGCCGGCAAGCACTTCCAGGGCTTCTTTTGGCCAACCCAATGGCCAGCGTTTTTTTCATCCGGCAGGAGCGCCAATCAACGACCAGCCAAACTCACTGCGGGGTCAATGCATTCGCCCGATCAGTTTTCTCCTTCAGGATTGCCCGCCATTTGGTCACTACTTGCGTGATCTGCTCATTTTCGATCAGGAATCCGTCGTGCCCGTAGAGGGAGTTGATCTGCTCGTAGTGCGCGTGGGGGATGTGTTTTGCCAGAAAACGCTGCTCCTCCACCGGAAAAAGAAGGTCCGTGCCGATGCCCAGCGCCAGTGTCCGGGAACGGACCTGCTGCAAGGCGTACGGAATGCCCTTCCGACCGCGGCCCACGTGGTGCGAATCCATCGCTTTGGACAGGGCCCAGTAAGCGAACGCATTGAATCGTTTCACCAGTTTGTCGCCCTGGTATTGCTGATAACCCGCGGCCCGGTAGGCGTCCGTTTTTTGGTCGTCCGGTTCGGTTTGCATCGTCACGTACGTGTCGTAGTTGCGGTAGGAAAGGAGCGCCGTGGCCCGGGCCGCCTTCAGGCCCGCGCTGCCCGCGTCGGGCCGGTTTTCCCGCCAGGTAGGATCGGCTTCAATGGCCAGCCGCTGGGATTCGTTGAAGGCGATTCCCCAGGCCGAATGGCGGGCGTTGGTCGCGATCAAGACCAGGTGTTCGATCAGGTCCGGTTGCCGGATTGCCCATTCCAGCGCCTGCTGCCCGCCCAGGGAGCCGCCGATGCAGGTATGGATGCGCCGAATGCCCAACGCGTTGCGCAAAAGGTCCAGGGCTCCGACCAAGTCGCGGATGGTCAGCAAGGGAAAATCGTGGTAGTACGGGGTGCCGCTTTCGGGATTGACGGAAAGGGCGTGCGTAGACCCGTAACAGGATCCCAGCACGTTGGCGCACACAATGAACTGCTCCGTCGGATCGAACAACTTGCCCTTTCCCACGATTCCTTCCCACCATTCGGCGGCGTTGGCGTTGGCCGTGAGGGCGTGGCAGATCCACACCACGTTGCTCCGTTCGGAATCGAGGGTTCCGTACGTGGCGTACGCCAACTGGAAGCCAGCCAGGTAACCCCCCGACTCCAACGGGTAAGCGTGCGGATGGTGGAATAATTGATTTTCCAAGGCAAGTCGTCTTAAAAACTTTCCAAGTCTTGGAGACTTGGAAAGTCCAATCCCCGTCTAATTACACTTCCACGGTTTCCCCCGCGCGGACTTTCTCGAAGGCTTGCACGAAATCGGCTTTAATGTCGTCGAGGTGTTCGATGCCCACCGACACGCGCAGCATAGTGGGACGCACGCCCGCGCTCAGCTGTCCTTCGTCGCTCAGCTGCTGGTGCGTGGTAGAAGCCGGGTGGATAATCAACGTCTTGGCGTCGCCCACGTTGGCCACGTGGCTCACCATTTGGAGGCTGTTTACAAATTTTTCCGCGTTGTCCTTGCCACCCCGGATGTTGAACGACAAGATGCCCCCGAAGCCGCGCCGGAGGTATTTCTTCGCCAAGGTGTGGTAGGCGCTGCTGGCCACTCCCGGGTTGCAGTTGCCAGGGTCAGGGCCCGAGCTTCTTGCGCAACAACTCGCCCGCCTGTTGCGGATTGGCCTTGCCTTGGCTGGCCTTCATGACCTGACCCACCAGCGCGTTGAAGGCTTTTTCCTTTCCCTGCCGAAATTCTTCAACGTTCTTGCGGTTGGATTCGAGCACGCTGTCGACTATTTTCTCCAGTGCGCCAGAATCGCTCAGTTGGAGCAGACCTTTTTCCGCAATGATCTGGTCAACATCCTGCCC